>CALAED010000442.1 GCA_937891035.1 uncultured Thermomonosporaceae bacterium
GCCCGCGCCGTCGCCGCGCCCGGCCGCTGCGGTGGATCCGGCACCGCGCGCGGCGGGGGACAATGGTGCCCATGGGTGAACGCAAGGTGATCGAGTGCTGGCTATCGGACATGGACGGCGTCTTGGTCCACGAGGGCCGGCCGGTGCCCGGTGCCGAGGAGTTCATCGGCCGGCTGACCGCCTCGGGCCGACGGTTCCTGGTCTTGACGAACAACTCGATCTACACCCCGCGGGATCTGGCCGCCCGGCTGCGCACGGCCGGCCTGCGGGTGCCGGCCGAGTCGATCTGGACCTCCGCGCTGGCCACCGCCCAGTTCCTCGCCGACCAGCGACCCGAAGGGTCGGCGTATGTGATCGGTGAGGCCGGGCTGACCACCGCGCTGCACCAGATCGGCTACGTGCTCACCGACCTCAACCCCGACTACGTGGTGCTGGGCGAGACCCGCACCTACAGCTTCTCCCAGATCACGCAGGCCATCCGGCTGATCGAAAACGGCGCCCGCTTCATCGCGACCAACCCCGACGCGGTCGGCCCCTCGCACGAGGGGTCACTGCCCGCCTGCGGCGCGGTCGCCGCGATGATCACCAAGGCGACGCGGGTCGAGCCGTACTTCATCGGCAAGCCGAACCCGCTGATGATGCGCACCGCGCTGAACACCGTCGAGGGCCACAGCGAGACCACGGCGATGATCGGCGACCGCATGGACACCGACATCGTCGCCGGCATGGAGGCCGGGCTCTACACCATCTTGGTGCTCACCGGCATCACCAGGGAACACGACATCGACCGCTTCTCCTACCGGCCGTCCAAGGTCGTCGGCTCCATCGCCGAGGTCGTCGACATGGTCGACTGACCGCGCCCGAACGCGGGTGCGCCTAGCGCGGATGGGCCCGCAGCCAGGCCGCCACCTCGGCCGCGTGCGCATCCGGCGGGAACACCGGGTAGAAGACGTGCTCGACCGCCCCGTCCGCGATCACCAAGGTCAGCCGCCTGGTCAACGTCATCCCGGCCACCTCGAACGTCGGCAGCCCCAGCGCGCCGGTCAGCGCCAGCCCGGCGTCCGACAGCAGCGGGAAGGGCAGGCCCAGCCGCCGGGCCGCCTCGGCCTGGTAGGCGGTGTCCTGCGTGGAGATCCCGGCCACCGCGGCCCCGGCCGCCGCCAGCTCAGCGGCGTGATCACGAAACCCGCACGATTCGGGGGTACAGCCCCGCGCCCCCGGGATCGCGTCCCAGCCGTCCGGCGCCGGCTCGCCGGGCCGCCCCGTACGCGGGTAGGCGTACAGCACCAGCCGCTCCGCGCCCGCCGGGACGCGGTCGACCCGCATCACCCCGCCCCGGGTCGAGGCCAGCTCGATGGCGGGCACCGCCCGGCCCGGCAGGTGCGCGGCCGCGCCGTCGTCGACCGGCACGGGAAGGTCGGCCGGCAGGTCTGACACGTTGTCGGTCATGCACACCTCGTCGTTTGGTCTCGGCCCCGCCGCGGTGATCGTCAGGCGTCACAGCCGCAGCGGCTTGATCGGCGCGCCGATCAAGGTCGGGTCGGCGCGCCAGTCGACCCCGGGCACGTCGATGTAAAGCTCGATCTCGTTGCCGTCGGGGTCGGCGATGTAGAGGCTGTGGGTGACGGTGTGGTCGCTGGCGCCCAAGACGGGGGCGCCCGCCTGCTCCACTTTGGCCAGCGCCTCGCGCAGCTCATCGTCGCTGTCGCCGACCTTCAGGCCGAAGTGGTAGAGGCCGATCCGGCGACCCTCGGGTTGGGCGGCGGCGTCCGCCCCGACCTCGATGAGCAGCAGCTCGTGATGGGTGCGCCCGGACGGCGCGGAGAACGCGGCGACCGGGGAACGCCGCGCCCGCTGCGCCGCGGCGGGCAGGATCTGCCGCCAGCCGAGCACGTCGCGGTAGAAGCGGACCGAACGTTCGATGTCGCGTACGTAAAGGACGATGTGCCCGAGTTCTTTGATCTCCACGCCGGACGCTCCTCCGCGACACAGACCCCGACGGCCATTTACTCAAATTCTCAACTAAATCCTAGTTCGTGGGAGGGCCGCCCAGAAGACCGCCGGCCGGCCCTCCCCGCGGTGGAGGCAACCTCAGGGCCGGTCGGGGGAAACCCCGATGGCGGGCCGCGCCGACGCGACACACCCTTGAGACATGTCCTCAACACCTGGTGTTCCGAGTCGCAGCGAGTCGCTGTGGATCGCGGCGGCGGCCGCGTCGCAGGGCCCCTGGCGGCCGGCTGATGGTCTTGAGGCTTGAGGAACATCTCTGCGAGATCGTGCGCTAGGCCCCGTCGCGCCTGATCAGGAACGGTGAGGGTGCGGCTCGGCGAAGCCCGGCCGCTGGCGTCGGTGGCCGATGAGGAGATCGGCGAGGCGTTGCCCGCCGCGCCTCGGGCGGCTCGTGGCTGGCCTGGTACCGCGACCGCGAAACCTGGCTCCGGCCGGCCTTGGGGAACATCGGTACAGCGGTTATCGGTGAGAACGATCATGGTCGGGCCAACGCGCTGGTCCCGGCCGCCGGCGCCCTGCGCCCGCGACGCGACCCGGACGCGCCCGAGCTGGACGAGGACGACGACGGCGGACAGGAGTGAGCGTCAGGAGCCGACCAGATCACTCCGTTACGGGCAGGCACTCGACGAGCAGGTCGACGACGTCGCGCCAGGCTCGCTGCGCGTGCTGTGGGTGGTAGCCGACGCCGGGGACCACGGGGTGGTCGACCGGCGGGTGGTGGAAGGCGTGCAAGGCGCCGCCGTAGACCACGAGGCGCCAGTCGACGCCGGCGGCCTGCATCTCGGCGGTGAACGCGTCCCGCTGCGCGGGCGGCATGATCGGGTCTTCGGACCCGACCCCGGCCCACACCGGGCAGCGAATGCGCGCCGCCTCGCCCGGTCGGCCCGTGGTCACTGCGTTGACTGTCCCGATCGCACGCAGGTCGACGCCGTCACGCCCGAGTTCCAGCGCGATTGCACCCCCGGTGCCGTAACCGACGGCGGCGATCCGGTCGGGGTCGGCCCGCGGTTCGGCACGCAACACGTCGAGCGCCGCGTGGCCGATGCCCCGCATCCGGTCGAAGTCGGCGAGCAGCGGCATGCAACGGGCCAGCATCTCCTCGGGGTCGCCCAAATAGCGCCCGCCGTGGATGTCGAAGGCTAACGCCACGTACCCCAGCTCGGCGAGCGCATCGGCCCGGCGACGCTCGACGTCGCTGAGCCCCGTGCCCTCTGGTCCGAGCAGAACTGCGGGCCGGCGCTCGACACCGGCGGGGAGCGCGAGGTGCCCGATCATCGTCAGGCCATCGGCCCGGTACTCGACCGTGCGCGTTGTGATCATCGTCATGAGACTGGACTGTAGTGACCCGTCGAGCCTGGTCGGACCGGTGTTCACCGCTGGCGGACGGTGCTGTGTCCCGGCTGCACCACCAGGGCACGGGCCGCCTGTCGGCAAAGGATTCGTTTGACGACAGGCATCCCGTGCCTCCAATGGACCCGGCATGACCAGGGTGCCGGGACGGCGCCGATCCAATCAGATCCGATGGTGATCCCCGGCAGCACCTCGTCCTGGACGAGGCCGGCATCCAGGACCCGGTCACCTTCGAGGAACAGGCCGGCACCTCCAGCCGCCTCCACCCCACTCCAGCGACCGAAGTTCGGCGAGCTGCTCACCTACGCGCGGCCGGGCGACACCGTGCACATCTCCGAGATGTTCCGCCTCGTACGCGGCACCCAGCACATCCTCGACGTGCTCGACGTCCTGCACCGCGACCGTCTCGCCCTGCGCATCCACGACGGCGCGTTCTCCGCGATGGACCTCACTGCCCGCCACCCGCGCACCGGAGAACTACTGTCCACGGTGAAGTTCATGGTCCAGACCCTCGCGGCCGCCGGAGAACTCCAGCGCGAGCTGACCTACGACGGGCTGCGGGCCGCCGAGGCCAAGGGCAGCAAGGGCGGCCGCCGGCCCTTCCGGTCCGGAGGCCCGGCTCCGGCAGCAGGACTCCTTGCACGGGCTCAGCTTTCGATCACAACGGACAGCCGTTCGGGCATTCCGTATACCCGGCCCCTGAAACAGCCCGTGACCTTCGGGTGAACGGCGCCGCCCCGGCCTCTCATCGCCCCGCTTTCACGGCGGATTTCACGATCATGTCTGGGGTCTTCCCACGGTCCCCATGGAGTGCGACTCTGTCAACAACGGGTCAACAACGGTACGTAGCCACCCACACCATCCCTCCGGATCCAGGTCGTGGCGCCACCTCAGCGGCGACGGCACCCCCGGGGCACCGCGACCAGCGTGACCGGCGCGTCGCCGGCCGGTCGCATGTGACAACCCACCCCGAGCGCGCACGTGGGAGAACGACAGGTGGCCGGCACACGCATCTCCTTCACCGACGAACAGGCCCCTTGCGGCAAGACCGTGGGCGGCGACCACTTCCTCGATGACGACGACGACGGTCTGCTCATCCGGGACGAGTACTACTCCTGCGGATGCCGCCGCATCCGCCACGAGTACCACGACGGCAGCATCCAGGTGCGGGCGATCCGGCACGACGGCAAGCCGGTGAAAGACGGCTACGGCCCCGACCATGGCTGCTGAGGCGGGCCCCGCCCACGACGTCCTCATCGTGGGCGGCGGCGGCGCCGGGCTGCGCGCCGCCATCGCCGTCGCCGAGACCGACCCGCGGCTGCGCGTCGCGATCATCTCGAAGGTCTACCCGATGCGCAGCCACACCGTCTCGGCCGAAGGCGGCGCGGCCGCGGTCGCCCGCGACTCCGACAGCCTCGACGAGCACGCCTACGACACCGTCTCGGGCAGCGACTGGCTGTGCGACCAGGCCGCCGTCGAGGCGTTCGTCCAAGAGGCCCCCAAAGAGCTGCTCCGCCTGGAGCACTGGGGCTGCCCATGGAGCCGCGAAGACGACGGCCGCGTGGCGGTGCGGCCTTTCGGCGGCATGAAACAGCAGCGCACCTGGTTCGCCGCCGACAAGACCGGCTTCCACATGCTGCACACCCTGTTCCAGACCTCGCTCAAGTACGACACGATCGACCGCTACGACGAATGGTTCGTCACCACGCTGCTCGTCGACGAAGGCGCCGTCCGCGGGGTCGTCGCGATCGAGCTGATGTCGGGCCGTGTCGAGACCATCACCGCCAAGGCCGTGATCTTGTGCACCGGCGGCGGCGGCCGGGTCTTCCCGTTCACCACCAACGCCAACATCAAGACCGGCGACGGCATGGCGCTGGCCTACCGGGCCGGCGCGCCGCTGAAGGACATGGAGTTCGTCCAGTACCACCCGACCGGCCTGCCGTTCACCGGCATCCTCATCACCGAGGCGGCCCGGGCCGAGGGCGGCTGGCTGCTCAACAAGGACGGCTACCGCTACCTGCAGGACTACGACCTCGGCACGCCGACCCCCGAACCCGTGCTGCGCAGCATGGAGCTCGGCCCCCGCGACCGGCTGTCGCAGGCCTTCGTCCACGAGGCGGAAAAAGGCCGCACCATCGACAGCCCGTACGGCCCCATCGTCCACCTCGACCTGCGCCACCTCGGCAAGGCCAAGATCGAGACCAAGCTGCCGTTCGTACGGGAACTGTGCCTGAGCTACGAGGGCATCGACCCGATCACCGACCTGATCCCGGTCCGGCCCGTCGTGCACTACATGATGGGCGGCGTCCACACCGACATCACCGGCGCGACCCCGCTCGCCGGACTGTACGCCGCCGGGGAGGTCGCCTGCGTCAGCATCAACGGCGCCAACCGGCTCGGGTCCAACTCGCTGCCCGAATGCCTCGTGTTCGGCGCCCGCGCCGGCCACGCCGCCGCCGAGTACGCCGCCGAGTACGCCGACCCCGACGCCGCCAGCCGCTCGGTGCTCGCCCAGGCCGCCGCCGAACGCCGCCGCCTCGACGATCTGCGCGGCCGCGACGGCGGCAAGGAACCGATCTCGGCGATCCGCGCCGAGATGCACAAGACGATGGAGGAGGGCGCCGGGATCTACCGGTCGGCCGACTCGCTGGCCAAGGCCGCCGCCACCCTCCGCGACCTGCAAGAACGCTACGCCGCCGCGCGCATCGACGACCACAGCAAAACGTTCAACACCCAGCTCGTCGCAGCGCTCGAGCTGGGCTGCATGCTCGACGTCGCGGAAAGCATCGTCGGCTGCGCGCTGCGCCGCGAAGAATCGCGCGGCGCCCACCAGCGCACCGACTTCCCCGCCCGCGACGACGAACGATTCCTGG
>CALAED010000443.1 GCA_937891035.1 uncultured Thermomonosporaceae bacterium
GCCGTCGTACAGCGCGTCCACGTCGAGCTCGATCGCCTCGTCGAGGAACCGGTCGACGAGCACGGGATGCTCCGGGCTCACCTGAGTGGCCCGGTGCATGTACGACTCGAGCGTCACGTCGTCGTACACGATCTCCATGCCGCGCCCGCCGAGCACGTACGACGGCCGCACCAGCACCGGATACCCGACCGCGGCGGCGATTTCCTTGGCCTCCTCGTAGGAGGTGGCGGTGCCGTGCTTGGGCGCCGGCAGGCGGGCCCGCGCCAGGACCCGGCCGAACGCGCCGCGGTCCTCCGCCAGGTGGATGCTCTCGGGCGACGTGCCGACGATCGGCACCCCGGCGTTTTTGAGCCGCTGCGCCAGGCCGAGCGGCGTCTGCCCGCCGAGCTGGACGATCACGCCGGCGACGGTGCCGGTGCGCTGCTCGGCGTGCACGATCTCCAGGACGTCCTCCAGCGTGAGCGGCTCGAAATACAGCCGGTCGGAGGTGTCATAGTCGGTCGAGACCGTCTCCGGGTTGCAGTTGACCATGACGGTCTCGTAGCCGGCCTCGGCCAGCGTGAACGAGGCGTGCACGCAGCTGTAGTCGAACTCGACGCCCTGCCCGATCCGGTTCGGCCCGCTGCCCAGGATGATCACTTTGGGCCGGTTGCCCGGTGGGACCTCGGTCTCCTCGTCATAGGTCGAGTAGAGGTACGGGGTGCGGGCGGCGAACTCCGCGGCGCAGGTGTCGACGGTGTGATAAACGGGCCGGACGCCGAGCGCCTGCCGCACCTCGCGGACGACGTCCTCGGACCGGCCGAGCAGCCCGGCGAGCTGCGCGTCGGAAAAGCCGTGCCGCTTGGCGAGCAGCAGCATCTCCTTGGTGAGCGCGACCTCGGCGGTCACGATCTTCTCGGCGACCTCGTTGATCGCGGCGATCTGGTCGATGAACCACGGGTCGACCCCGGTGGCCTCGTGCAGCTCGGCGACGCTCGCGCCGGCCCACAGCGCCCGCTGGATCGTGCGCAGGCGTCCGTCGTGCGGCGTGCGGGCGCGGTCGACCAGCTCGCCGCGCTCCTCCGGCGCCGGCGTGGGGGCCGTCCCCGGGGCCCAGGCGAACGGGGCGTTTTTTTGCTCCAGGGACCGCAACGCCTTTTGCAGCGCCTCGGGGAAGGACCTGCCGATGGCCATCGCCTCGCCCACGGACTGCATGTAGGTGGTGAGCGTGGAGTCGGCCCCGGGGAACTTCTCGAAGGTGAACCTGGGCACCTTGACCACGACGTAGTCGAGGGCCGGCTCGAAGCTCGCCGGCGTCTCCCCCGTGATGTCGTTGGGGATCTCGTCGAGCGTGTAGCCGACGGCGAGCTTCGCCGCGATCTTCGCGATCGGGAACCCGGTGGCCTTGGAGGCCAGCGCCGACGACCGGGACACGCGGGGGTTCATCTCGATCACGATCATCCGCCCGGTGACGGGGTGGACGGCGAACTGGATGTTGCAGCCGCCGGTGTCGACCCCGACCGCCCGGATGATCGCGATGGCCACGTCTCGCATGTGCTGGTACTCGCGGTCGGTCAGCGTCATCGCCGGCGCGACGGTCACCGAGTCGCCGGTGTGCACCCCCATCGGGTCGACGTTTTCGATCGAGCAGACGATGACCACGTTGTCGGCGCGGTCGCGCATCAGCTCGAGCTCGTACTCCTTCCAGCCGAGTACCGACTCCTCGAGGAGCACTTCGCCGGTCGGGCTGGCGGCCAGGCCGGCGCCCGCGATGCGGCGCAGGCCGGCCTCGTCGTAGGCCATGCCGGAGCCGGCGCCGCCCAGCGTGAAGGACGGGCGGACCACCAGCGGATAGCCGAGGGTTTCGGCCGCCGCCAGGCAGTCGTCCATGCCATGACATATCACGCTACGGGCCACTTCGGCGCCGATGCGCTGCACGATCTGCTTGAACGTCTCCCGGTTCTCGCCCGCCTGGATCGCCTCGATGCCGGCGCCGATCAGCTCCACGCCGTACTTGTCGAGGACCCCGGCCGAGTGCAGCGCCACCGCGGTGTTGAGCGCGGTCTGCCCGCCGAGCGTGGGCAGTAGCGCATCGGGACGCTCCTTGGCGATGACCTTCTCCACCGTTTCCGGCGTGATCGGCTCGACGTAGGTCGCGTCGGCGAACTCGGGGTCGGTCATGATGGTCGCCGGGTTGCTATTGACGAGCGAGACCCGAAGCCCTTCGGCCTTGAGCACGCGGCAGGCCTGCGTGCCGGAGTAGTCGAACTCGCAGGCCTGCCCGATGACGATCGGCCCGGACCCGATGACCAGGACGGACGCCAAATCCTTACGCCGCGGCATCGTGCCTCCGCTCCCTACCGGTTGTCTCGCTCGTCATCTCGGCCGCACCGACCCCACCGTCGCGCTCGACTCCTCGCTCACTCCGCTCGCTCGTCATCTCGGCCGCTCCATGAGCCGGCAGAAGTGGTCGAACAACCCCGTCGCGTCGTGCGGCCCCGCCGCCGCCTCGGGGTGGTATTGCACGCTGAACGCGGGACGGTCGAGCAGCCGCAGCCCCTCGACGCAGCCGTCGTTGAGGTTGACGTGGCTGACCTCGGCGTGGCCGTACAGCGTGTCGAACGGCGCGCCGGCCGGGGCCTCAACCGCGAACCCGTGGTTGTGCGCCGAGATGTGCACCTGCCCCGTCCGCACGTCCTTGACCGGCTGGTTGATCCCTCGGTGCCCGAACCGCAGCTTGTACGTGCCGAGCCCGAGCGCCCTGCCGAGGATCTGGTTGCCGAAGCAGATCCCGAACACCGGACGGCCCGCGTCGAGCACGCCACGCAGCGACGCCACCGCGTATTCGCAGGCCGCCGGGTCGCCCGGCCCGTTGCTGTAGAAGACTCCGTCGGGCTCGATCGCGAGGATCTCCTCCGTCGTACTCGCCGCCGGCAGCACGTGGACCTCACAACCGCGCTCGGCCATTCGCCTCGGCGTCATCGTCTTGATGCCGAGATCGACCGCGGCGACCCGGAACAGCGGCCGCCCCGCTGGGGCGACGACGTACGGCTCCGGCGTCGAGACCGCGCGCGCCAGATCGGCCCCGACCATCGACGGGCTGGCCAGCACCCGCTCCAGCAGGGTGCCGGCGTCCTCGCGGGCGGCGGGGCCGCTGAACAGCCCGGCCCGCATGGCGCCGCGCTCGCGCAGGTGCCTGGTGAGCGCCCTGGTGCCCGGCATCGCGATCCCCACGACGCCCTGCGCGGCCAGTTCCGCGTCCAGCGAGCGCCGCGCCCGCCAGCTGGACGGCGTCCGGGCCGGCTCCCGCACGACGTACCCGGCGACGTGGATCCGGCCGGACTCGGGGTCTTCGTCGTTGACGCCGGTGTTGCCGATGTGCGGCGCCGTCATCGCCACGATCTGCCGGTGGTAGGACGGGTCGGTCAGCGTCTCCTGGTATCCGGTCATGCCGGTGGCGAAGACCATCTCGCCGAAGGCCTCTCCCTCCGCGCCGTACCCGGCGCCCGCGAAAGCCCGGCCGTCCTCCAAGACGAGCGTGGCCGGGCTCGTGGCCCACTCCGTCGTCACGTCAGTTTCCCTTCGAGTACGGTCGGCCGGCCGCGCAGGAAGGTCGCGACGACGCGCCCGGGGAGCTCAAGCCCGGCGAAGGGGCTGTTGCGGCTCTTGGAGGCGAAGCCCGTCGCGTCGACGACCCCCCGCGACGCCGGGTCGTACAGCGTGATGTTGGCCGGGGAGCCGGCGGTGAGCGGCTGGCCCTGAGCGCGGAGGCGGCCGATGCGGGCCGGGCGGAAGGACATCCGGTCGGCGACGCCGGCCCAGTCGAGCAGGCCGGTCTCCACCATCGCCTCCTGCACCACCGGCAGGGCCGTCTCCAGGCCGATCATGCCCATGGCGGCCGCGGTCCACTCGGTCTCCTTGGCCTCGACCGGATGCGGCGCGTGATCGGTGGCGACGCAGTCGATCGTGCCATCGGCCAGCGCGGCCCGCAGCGCGGCCACGTCCTCGCTGGTCCGCAGCGGCGGGTTGACCTTGTACATCGGGTCGTAGGTGTCGGCGAGCGCGTCGGTGAGCAGCAGATGGTGCGGCGTCACCTCGGCCGTGACCTGCCAGCCCTTGCCCTTCGCCCAACGGATGATCTCCACGGAGCCGGCGGTGGACACGTGACACACGTGCAGCCGCGATTCGACGTGCGCGGCGAGGAGCACATCGCGCGCGATGATCGATTCTTCGGCGACGGCCGGCCAGCCGCACAGGCCGAGCCGGGCCGACATCTCGCCCTCGTTGAGCTGCGCGCCCTCGGTGAGCCGCGGCTCTTGGGCGTGCTGGGCGATGACCCCGCCGAACGCCTTGACATACTCCAGCGCCCGGCGCATCAGCACGGCGTCGGACACGCAGTGGCCGTCGTCGGAAAAGACCCGCACGCCGGCCGCCGAGTCGGCCATGGCGCCGAGCTCTGCCAGCTGCCGCCCCTCGATGCCGCGCGTCACCGCCCCGACGGGGTGCACGTCGCAATGCCCCGCCTCGCGGCCGAGCCGCCACACCTGCTCGACCACGCCGGCGGTGTCGGCGACCGGATCGGTGTTGGCCATCGCGTGCACCGCGGTGTAGCCGCCGAGCGCCGCGGCGCGCGTTCCGGACTCGACCGTCTCGGCGTCCTCCCGGCCCGGCTCGCGCAGGTGCGTGTGCAGATCGACCAGCCCGGGGAGCGCGAGGAGACCGTCGGCCCTGAGCACCTCGGCGCCGGGGACGGGCGCAAGACCGTCCCCGACCTCGGCGATGACGCCATCGCGCAGCGACAGATCGGCGCGGGCGCCGCCGAGGATCCGCGCCCCCCGGATCAGGTAGGCCCTCATCTCAGGAGTCCTCCTCCGCCGGGTTGGCCGGCACCGAGCCGCCGAGGAGCAGGTACAGCACCGCCATGCGGACCGTCACCCCGTTGGCGACCTGCTCGACAATGGTCGAGCGCGTCGAGTCGGCCACCTCGGCGGCGATCTCGACGCCGCGGTTCATCGGGCCTGGATGCATGACCAGCGCGTGCTCCGGCAACTGCCCCATGCGGCGGGCGTCCAATCCGTATCGGCGGCTGTATTCGCGCACGGAGGGGAAGTACGCGGCGTTCATCCGCTCGGCCTGCACTCTGAGCATCATGATCACATCGGTCTTGGGGATGACCGCGTCCAGGTCGTACGACACGGTGCACGGCCAGGTGTCCACGGCGACGGGCAGCAGCGTCGGCGGCGCCACCAAGGTGACGTCGGCGCCCAGCGTGTGCAGGAGCAGCACGTTGGAGCGGGCCACCCTGCTGTGCAGGATGTCGCCGACGATGGTGATCTGCCTGCCTTCGAGCCCGCCGAGGCGGCGGCGCATGGTGAAGGCGTCCAAGAGCGCCTGCGTGGGGTGCTCGTGCGTGCCGTCACCGGCGTTGACCACGCTGCCGTGCACCCAGTTCGCCAATCTGTAGGGCGCGCCGGAGGCGCCGTGCCTGATGACCACGGCGTCGGCGCCCATCGCCTCCAGCGTCAGCGCCGTGTCCTTGAGGCTTTCGCCCTTGGACACGCTCGATCCCTTGGCGGAGAAATTGATCACATCGGCGGACAGCCGCTTGGCCGCCGCCTCGAACGAGATGCGCGTACGGGTGGAATCCTCGAAGAACAGGTTGACCACCGTACGGCCGCGCAGCGTCGGCAACTTCTTGATCGGCCGGTCCACGACCTGGGCCAGTTCCTCGGCGGTGTCGAGGATAAGCAGGGCATCGTCCCTGGTCAGGTCGGCCGCCGAGATGAGATGACGCTTCACTGTGCCCTACCTTCCTGAGTACGCGCCGTACGCCCCGATGGGCTGGTCGAGGCGAGACGATCGGGTGGCGCAGGTGCGACAGGGATGGCTTTCACCGGCGCGTTCGTACGGGGCCGCCGGCCGGTCGTCGACGTGGTGGTCATCAGGTCTCCCGTGCCTTCGGTCGCGCGGCGCGTCGCCGCGGCTCGTCGGCGGGGCGGGGGCCGAGCAGGACGGCGTCCTGGCCGTCGACCTCCGACAGCAGGACCATGACCGTCTCGCGTTGCGAGGTGGGCAGGTTCTTGCCGACATAGTCCGCTCTGATCGGCAGCTCGCGATGGCCTCGGTCGATGAGGATGGCCAGTTGCACCGCCCGCGGCCGACCGTGGTCATTCATCGCGTCGAGCGCGGCCCGGACCGTACGCCCGGAAAACAGCACGTCGTCGACGAGAATGACGATCTTGCCGTCGA
>CALAED010000444.1 GCA_937891035.1 uncultured Thermomonosporaceae bacterium
ACGGTGTTTCCTTACGCCGCGTATCTGCGGGTGTACGAGCCGCTGAGCGCCTTTCCCGAGCCGGATCGCTCGGTCTGGGCGCGTTATGTGGACTCCGCGGATCGACCTCGTCGCGTCGTCGCGCTCGAGGCCGAGCACGGCGCGGCGATCCACCGGCTCGTGGCGGTGCCGCCGGTCGTGGCCCCGGCCAGAGAGAGCGCGGATGCCTATGTACGGCGCACGACGGACATGACGTTCGTCTGCCCTTGGCAGACCAGATTGCGGTCGTGGATGGCCTTCTCGGCGTTTCGGGCGACCCTGTCTCGTACGGTGGCCGACGCCTTCGCGCCGCGGGTGGTGGCCGAGCGGGCCGAGGTCGATTTCGAACGATGGAAGCGGCGGGGCGACACGCTGCGGCCGTACATCCAGTCGAGCACGTGGAGTGTGCCATTTGCGTGGTTTATCCCCTTCGCCGCCACCGAGCGCTGCCTTGTGCTCGGCGCGCCGGCCGAGCCGGAGGGGGAGCCGCGTGCGCCGGACACATCGAGGGGCAGGTCGAGTGTCCGGCCCGGGGCCGCGGGCGGCCCGACCACGGCGGTCCCCACCCGCACGCTCATCTATGTGACGTCCATGGCAGCGGCCAGGCGCCGGACGGCCGCGGCCAGCAAGGCCCTGCGCATCGCCACCGGTGACTACGGTTTCGCAATCGGCGACGTCGCGACCCTCGGCCGCTGGCTTGAGGGGTTCCACCCCCAGGGCCTCGTCGAGCTCGACTACGGCGGCCTCGTTCACCTCATGGACGACGATGCACTGCGCGCTGACGAGTCCGTGGCGGAGGTGGCGGCGGTGTTCGAGCGCATGGCACGGGATCCGGTGGTGGCGCGCGCGATGCACGAAAGATTGCGCAGTCGATGGCGCTCCGTACAGGCGCTCTCGACCGCGAATTGAACATTCTTCCCGAATCTGCGCGCGATGCGACCATACGTGTCGCTAGAATCACGCAGCGTGACGCAGTCCTTCATGAAGCGCAACTTCGGGCAGGCGACTTGGGTGTTGACTTGCCCACTGACTTGCTTGTTGCGCTGAGTGGTGGCAAGGTTACATCTTGTGATGTCATAGTGGCTCTTTCGGGCCATAGGGGACATCAGTGACCGCGTGAGGATCAATCGCAGGATCGCTGTCATCGGTCCACGGAGGAGAGGCCGCACACATGTCAGCACGTACGCCAGAGGCCGAGCCCCTGCTGACGCCGGCAGAGGTGGCGACGATGTTCCGCGTCGACCCCAAGACCGTCACCCGGTGGGCGAAGGCGGGCAAGTTGACGTCCATCCGGACGCTTGGGGGGCACCGTCGCTACCGCGAGGCCGAGGTCCGCGCCTTGCTCGCGGGAATACCGCAGCAGCGGGCGGAGTAACCGGGCACGTTGGCTGCCGGCACAACCGAAGAGACGCCCGAGATGAGGGCGCGAAATCAGGGGCACGACCCTGAGAAGAGGGGGGAAAGCTCGGGCGCCTCGTCCGTGGCCGATTCCGGTCGGATACGGACATGGACGGGGCACCGGTCTCGGGGTTTGCCCAACGATTTCGAGGTTTTTGCCGGCCCGCGCGGGCCCGGCCCACCTCAGGCGAGCTCTTCAGCCATCAGCCGATCGAACAAACTGGCCACCTGCTCGTCATAGCGACCGGCCACACGCAACAAGACCACCTGCTGATCGACCAGCAGCCGTTCGAGTTCGTCGCGCGGCAGGTCCCGGCGTTCCAGCCAGTCGAGTCCGGCCGTCTCGACCGATGCCAACCACGACCGCATCGTCAGCCGCAGCACCGGGCCGGGCTCGGTGACGCCCATCTCATGCAGGATCCGGGTGAGCAGCAGTTGCCGGATCTCATCCACGATCTCGCCGATCTCACCGGACCGGTTGGCCGGGCCACCACGCAGCAACGCGACAAAACCGGCGGCGTGATCTTCGACGAAGTCGAAGTACCGGTGCAGTGACAGCGCCAGCTTTTCGAGCGGCCTGCCCTCGGCTGGGGGTTCGAGCAGGTTACTGAGCTGCGTCGCCGCGCTCTTCAGGGCCGCGACGTAGAGTTCGTGCTTGCCGCCGAAGTAGTGATAGACGAGTGCCCGGGAGGCACCGGCGGCCGCGGCGACGTCATCGATGGAGATGGTCTCCGGCGATCTGCTGCTGAACAGCTCGAGCGCGGCGGCGATCAGCTCGTCGCGCCGCTCGTCGACGCTGAGTCGGCGCCGGCTTTTTGGTGCGCGCCGAGGACCCCATCCCGCGTCGGAGCCGTCTCGCCCCTCCCGGCCAGGCCGGCCGACGCGATCGTCTCGGCCCTCTCGGCCCTCTCGGCCGTCTCGATCGTCTCGCGACGCGCTGGGCTCCTTCGCCGCGGCTGTCCGATCGCCCACGCTGGCAGCGTAGCCGAGGTCTTTGACGATCAATCTATTTCGTGATCTTTTGGGCCCCTCGGCGGGTGGCAAGAAAACCTCCGGGTGCGGGCCGTTATTGGTCTGCACAAGCACTATGGGGCATGTGCGGGGCATCATGGCATCTCCTCCACTGTGGGAGTGCCATGTCCGTTGACGAAGACGCGTCGCAGCCCACCCGGTCCGTCATCCGGACACGGCGGGTCGCCGGCCTATCGGGAGCCAAGCCCACCATCCGCAACGTAGCCGAGCGGGCGGGTGTGTCGAAGTCGCTGGTATCGCTCGTCATGCGCGGATCACCGCACGTCAGCGAGCGCCGCCGACAGGCCGTGCTGAAGGCGGCCAGGGAGCTTGGTTACCGGCCGAACGCGGTCGCCCGCAGCCTGGTCGAGGGTCGCACGCGGCTCATCGGCGCGCTCGTCGCCGATCTGCACAATCCGTTCTTCGCCGAGTTCCTCGATGGACTGCAAGAGAGCCTGCATGGCGCGAACCTTCGCATGATCGTTGGCAGCGGCCGGTGGGATCCGCTGTTCGAGGCCGAAGCCGTCGATGCCTTTCTGGAGATGCGGGTCGACGGCCTGGTCCTGCTCAGTGTCGTCCCGGACTCGCTCAACGACGCGGCGGCCAGCGTCCCGGTGGTGATCGTGGGCGAACGCGACGTGAGCGGCGTCGACATCGTGGTCGACGACGACGAACTTGGGGCGCGACTGGCGGTGGACCACCTCGTGGAGCTAGGGCACCAGAGCATCGCGCACATCGAGGGAGCGCCGTCCACGACGGCCCGCTACCGCCGGGCGGGGTACGAGCAGGCCATGTCCCAGCACGGGCTGGCGAGCCACATCGTGGTCGAGCCGGGTGACTTCACCGAGGAGGGCGGCCACCGGGCCGCGAGAGCGCTGCTGTCCCGGCGGCCGCGGCCGACCGCGATCTTCGCTCCCAACGACCTCGTGGCGATCGGGGCGTTGTCCGCCGCCGACGAACTCGGGCTGCGCGTCCCCGCCGACCTGTCCATCGTCGGGTACGACAACACGCACCTGGCCGCGATCCGGCACATCTCGTTGACCACCGTGGACCAACCCCGCCGCGACATGGGACGGGTGGCCGCCGAACTGCTGTGCGCGCGCATCGACGACGTGCTGCGGGAGCCGCGCCAGACCCTCGTGGTGCCGCACCTGGTGGTCCGCGCCACCACGGGGCGGGTGCCACATCCTTGACCGCTTCCGGGGGCGATCTTTCTGGTTGGGTATTTTCGAGTCGGTCGAGCCGAGGTCGATCATCGGCCCCGACTCCGTAAGCGTTCTCCTCATGGCCGGTCAAGCCTGCCGCGATCGCACCGCGAAACGTGGACGGCTGGGAGTTAATTGTCTCGGGCAGCACCCAGGAGGGACTTACCGTGCGTGATCCGGAGTTGGTGTCGTGCGCACAGCGTGCGGCGCATGAGTTGGAGCGCGCGTGGACGCAGTGGCGGCACACGCGCGGACTCGCCGAGCAGGTGTCGGAGTCGGTCGCCAGTTACGTGGCCCACTCGATCGACCACCCCTGGGGCCGGCCCCGCGTGGTGCTCGGCCTCGACGCGGAGGAGGCGCGGGCCCTCGCCGCCCTGCTGGGCAAGGACGACGCGGCCGGGTAGCCGAGCGCGGCAGCCCCTTGCGCCGGCGGCCTCTGCGCCGGCGGCCAACGGCAATGGCCCGTGGTCGGGGTCCCGGCGGGGTCCGGTGGCCGGGTCCGGCGAACGGCGGTCCGAAAGCGGCGGGAGCCGTCGCGATCAGAGCGAGAACGAAAAGCCGGCGTTGCGGCGGCGCAGGGTCCAGGAGGCCAAGACGCCGCCGATCAGCCCGAACAGATGGCCCTGCCAAGAGATCTGCGGATTGCTTGGCAGCACGCTCGCGGCGATGGCCGTGCCGTACAGCACTCCCACCACCAGCGCGATGAGGATGTCGATCAGACGGCGCTCGAACAGCCCGCGCCCGACGAGGTAGCCGAAGTAGCCGAAGACGAGGATGCTCGCGCCGACCGTGACGCCGCCCGTCGGGCCGAGGAACCACACGCCGAGCCCGCCGACCACCATGACGATCACGTTCAT
>CALAED010000445.1 GCA_937891035.1 uncultured Thermomonosporaceae bacterium
CGAGCCGTCGAAGGTCAACCGGTACATCTGGTCCGTGGCCGCGCCCTCGCCCACTTCGGCGACCACCAGCTCCACCTCGTACGGCTTGATCGACTCGGTGAAGATCGTGCCGAGCGTCTGGGCATAGGCGTTGGCCAGACCTCTGGCGGTCACGTCGGCCCGGTCGTATTGATAACCGGTCACATCGGCGTACCTGACCCCGGCCAGCCGCAGGTTCTCGAACTCGTTGTACTTGCCCACCGCCGCGAACCCGATGCGGTCATAGATCTCACTGATCTTGTGCAGGGCCCGGGACGGATTGTCGGCGACGAACAAGATGCCGTCGTCGTACTGGAGCACGACCACACTGCGGCCGCGCGCGATCCCCTTGCGCGCGTAGTCCGCCTTGTCCTTGGCCTGCTGCTCGGGCGCCACGTAGAACGGCATGGACATTCTCGGTCGATCCTTCCTATCGCAGCTGTTATCGCAGCGGCGCCGTGGGCCCGCCCGGCGCCTCGTACCGCGCGTCGACGACGGCCTGCGCCAGCGCGCCGACCTCCTCGTCCGGCAGCCGCCTGAACCCGTCAGCGGTCACCGACGCGATCACCGGGTAGATCCGGCGGGTCAGGTCGGGGCCGCCGGTTGCCGAGTCGTCGTCGGCGGCGTCGTACAGCGCCTGCACGCACACGAGCGCGGCGTCGGCCGGCGACAGGTCGGCCCGCCACAGCTTCTTCAGCGCCCCGCGCGCGAACACCGACCCCGACCCGATCGAGTGGAAGTCGTGCTCTTCGTACTTGCCGCCGGCGGCGTCGTAGCTGAAGATGCGGCCACCGTCGCGCTCCTCGTCATAGCCGGCGAACAGCGGCACCACGACCAGGCCCTGCATCGCCATGGCGAGGTTGCCGCGGATCATCGTGGCGAGCCGGTTGGCCTTGCCCTCCAGCGACAGCGTCCGGCCCTCCATCTTCTCGTAGTGCTCCAGCTCCACCTGAAAGAGCCGGACCAGCTCGATGCCGATCCCGGCCGTGCCGGCCATGGCGATGCACGAGAACTCATCGGCGCGAAAGACCTTCTCGATGTCCCGCTGGGCGATCACGTTGCCCATCGTCGCCCGCCGGTCGCCTCCCATGGCGACGCCGCCGGGGAACGTCACCGCCACGATCGTGGTGCCGTGCCGGAGCTCCTCTCCGCCGATCCGGGCCGCCGGCCCCGGCCGCCGGGCCGGCAGCAGGTCGGGTGAGTACGCCGACAGGAAATCCGTGAACGACGACCCCGGGCTCATGAACGCCCCCGGGAGACGCCCGTGCTGTGCATCATTGGACGCCACGCGAGTCTTCCCTTCACATACGGCACGCGACCCCACTGGCCGTGTCGATGAACGTCGGGCCTCTTAGACCCTACTGTTCATCCGCGGGCCCCCGCAGCGCCATGATCCCTCAGCAAGTCCGCCCATGGCGAACCCCGTCAGTTCGCCCCGAACTCCCTGACCATCTCCGCCATGAGCTCCTCCAACCGAGACCTCTGCGGGCGCAGCCCAGGAGCATGTCCCACGACAACCCGGACGAAACGTGACCATTGATAAAGCTCCGGGTCCGCCGCCGTGCCCTCCAGATAGGTCGCGGCGTCGCGCAGATGGTGTGCGTCGTCCTTGAACAGCCCCATGCCGGTGTTACACGGCGAGCACAGGATGCCGCGCACCTCGCCGGTCTCGTGATCGTGGTCGACGTCCCGGGGAGCGGCCGAGCGGCAGATCGCGCACACCCCGCCCTGTTCCTCGATCATCCGTTCGACCTCATCGAGCCCGATGCCGTAGCGGGCGCTCAACTTGTAATGCCGCCGCAACCGTTGCTCGGCTGATGGCCGCTCCGCCGTGGCTTCGCCGGCGGCAGTGATCTTCAAAACGATCGGTCCGTCGACGAAATCCGTGCCCTCCAGGTAATCGGCGGCCTTGCGGAGCGTATCGGGATCGTCCTTGAACTGACCGAGGCCGTTGTTGCAACTGAAACAAAGAAGACCGCGCAAGTTACCGCATGCGTGGTCGTGGTCGACGTGCAGCGCGGCCTCTTTGAGGCAGATGAGACACCGACGCAGTTGCAGCATCTGCCGCTCCGCCACGTCTTCGGCCGTCAGTCCGTACCGCCGCTTCAGGTGATAGCTTCGCGTGCTGCCGTGAATTTTTTGTTTGTTTGCCGCCATCACCTTGTTATGGCAGGGCTTACAGTAATAGGCCAAGCCAGATTTGTTTGCTCGATTCTGGCCGAACTCGGAAACCGGCTTCGTCTCACCACAATTGGCGCAGTACTTCATCCCCGGGGGCACATCCGAGTGACTGCGGTATGGCCTGGCCTTCTTTCCCTGCACGGCAAGGCGCCCCCGGTAGGAAGCGGCGTTGCGTAACCTGAAGCACACCTTGCAGTAGAGGGCCCAGCCGTCCGGTGACTGCTTGCGCCGCCAGAACTCCGAGACCGGCTTGACGAGACCACAGTCGCGACACTTTTTAAGCTCGCGCTCTGACGACTCCGCCATTCCCCCGAACCTTTCTGCCAGTTAATTATCGTCTTAGAATGACGTCAATTTACTGGCCCCCCTTTTGCACATAGCTACGGACAAATTCTTCGGCGTTTTCCTCGAGTACCTCATCAATTTCGTCGAGGATCGCGTCGACGTCGTCGGACAGTTTTTCTTGGCGCTCTTGGACATCTTCGCTGGGCGCGGTCTGGGTCTCTTCGACCTCTTCAGTGCGCCGGGTGGTGTGCTTTTGACCGCCGGTGTCCTTTGTGGCCATGTCGACCCTCCCTGTCTGCCGAGACCTTGACTCTACCGTTGCCCTGGGACAACGACCGCATGCCTCGGCGTGTTCCGCTCGACGCCGGCCCGCCTCCGGTCCGGTCCGGTCCGTTCACCGGGTTATCGCCGGTACCTCCCGCTGCGAAACGGGTCAAATTGGTCACGGCTCGTCTCCTTGCCCAGTCGTCCCAGGTGGCGGGCAAGGAAGATAGTTACGGGCTCGAACGGCCGGCGGGCAAGGAAGAACCACGCTGGAACGGGCTGAGCGGGCCGCTGCGGCGGTCAGCCCTCCCCGGTGAGGGTGGCGACCAGGTCCGCGGCCGTACGGCAGCGATCGAGCAACTCACCCACGTGCTGACGGGTGCCCCGCAGAGGTTCGAGGGTGGGCACCCGCTGAAGCGACTCCCGGCCAGGGACGTCAAAGATCACCGAATCCCAGGAGGCGGCCGCAACGGAGTCGGCGTACTGGCGCAGGCAGCGGCCGCGGAAGTAGGCGCGGGTGTCCTCCGGCGGGTCTTCGATGGCCTTCGTGATCGCTTCATCGGAGACGATCCGCTCCATCCGGCCGCGGGCGACCAGCCGGTTGTACAGACCGCGCTCGGGGCGGATGTCGCTGTATTGCAGGTCGACCAGTTGCAAGCGCGGGTGCGACCACTCCAGGCCGTCCCTGGTGCGGTAACCCTCAAGCAGCTCCAGCTTCGCCACCCAGTCGAGTTCGCGGGACAGTTGCATGGGGTTCTCGTTCAGCCGGTGCAGCACCGACTCCCAGCGCTCCAGCACGTCCCTGGTCATCTCGTCGGCGGAGGAGCCATAGCGGTCCTCGACATACTTACGGCACTGCTCGTAGTACTCCATCTGCAGCTGTACGGCGGTCATCTTCCTGCCGTCACGCAGCGAGAGCAGATGCTTGCACGACGGATCGTGCGAGATCGAACGCAAGGTCGCCACGGGCATCTCGACCGAGAGGTCCACGGTGAGAAAACCGTCTTCGATCATGGCGAGTACGAGCGCCGTGGTGCCCAGCTTGAGGTAGGTCGACACCTCGCTCATGTTCGCGTCGCCGATGATGACGTGCAGCCGACGGTATTTCTCCGGATCGGCGTGCGGCTCGTCCCGGGTGTTGATGATCGGCCGCTTGAGCGTGGTCTCGAGGCCGACCTCGACCTCGAAGAAGTCGGCGCGCTGGCTGATCTGGAAGCCCTCACCCCGGCCGTCCACCCCGATGCCGACCCGGCCGGCGCCGCACACGACCTGCCGCGAGACGAAGAACGGGGTGAGGTGCCGCACGATCTCCGCGAACGGCGTCTCCCGCTTCATCAGGTAGTTCTCGTGACAGCCGTAGGAAGCGCCCTTGTTGTCGGTGTTGTTCTTGTAGAGCTGAATCGGCTGGGTGCCGGGAACGGTGGCGGCGCGGCGGGCGGCGTCGGCCATCACCCGCTCCCCCGCCTTATCCCAGATCACCGAGTCGCGCGGGTTGGTGCACTCGGGGGTGGAGTACTCAGGATGAGCGTGGTCGACGTACAGCCTGGCCCCGTTGGTCAAGATCACGTTGGCCAGGCCGAGATCTTCGTCGGTCAGCTGGCTTGGATCGGCCACCTCGCGGGCCAGATCGAAGCCCCGGGCATCGCGGAGCGGATTTTCCTCCTCGAAGTCCCACCGGGCCCGTCTGGCGCGCGCCGCGGACGCCGCCAGGTACGCGTTGACGACCTGCGAGGAGGTCACCATCGCGTTGGCCCCGGGCTGACCGGGTACGGAGATCCCGTACTCGGTCTCTGTTCCCATCACCCGCCGAACACTCATACGGGGAGCCTAATGCGCTTTGCGCCATGCCCGGAGAGGCAGGGCTGGATCGTGACCGGATTAGGCACTGGTCGGCACCGGCCGGTTCTCATGTGCCTCACCTGTCTCCACAGCTTGGATTGACACCACGACGCGGCGGCCACTGGGGGCGGCCGCCGCGTCGAAGTCGGGTTACAGATATTGGCCGGTGTTGGCGACCGTGTCGATCGACCGGCCGGCCTCGGTGCCCTGTTTGCCGGAGACGAGCGTACGGATGTAGACGATCCGTTCGCCCTTCTTGCCGGAGATCCGGGCCCAGTCGTCGGGGTTGGTGGTGTTGGGCAGGTCCTCGTTTTCGCTGAACTCATCGACGCAGGCGGCGAGCAGGTGGGCGACCCGCAGGCCCTTTTGCCGACTGTCGAGGAATTGCTTGATGGCCATCTTCTTGGCCCGGTCGACGATGTTCTGGATCATCGCGCCGGAGTTGAAGTCCTTGAAGTACAGGACCTCCTTGTCACCGTTGGCGTAGGTGACCTCGAGGAACCGGTTCTCTTCGGTCTCGCTGTACATCCGCTCGACGACCCGCTGGATCATCGCCTCGACGGTGGCGTCCGGGGAGCCGCCGTGCTCCTTTACGTCCTCCTCGTGCAGCGGTAGGCCGGTGAGGATGTACTTGGAGAAAATGTCCTTCGCCGCCTCCGCGTCCGGCCGCTCGATCTTGATCTTCACATCGAGCCGGCCGGGCCGCAGGATCGCCGGGTCGATCATGTCCTCGCGGT
>CALAED010000446.1 GCA_937891035.1 uncultured Thermomonosporaceae bacterium
GTCGTCGTATCGGAGTAGCCGAAATTGCCGGTCGTGCAGCCGAGGACCGGGGGTTGTGCCGTTATTGGCAGCACCGGCTCATCGACGTCAGAGGCGGTCAAGGTCCCGCCTATCAACACCAAACTCACTGCGGCGGCCGCAAACCTGGCCCATCCGCTTCTACGAATCACGCCGCCGCGCAGGCCAATTTCTCGCATGGCTCAATCAACTCCGGTGGGAGGCCGCAAGTTTGCAGTGAGCGTCCAAATAAGGGACGTCACTAAACGCTCTCGACAGGTGCGTAAGAGACCGGGCCGCCACTCCCCCGGTAAAGGTTGATCGTCCAGCGGAACCTGCCGAAATATTGACTTCCGCCCAAGCGGCCGTCAACTATCTGGCGACTGTTCGGCGTGACCCAATGAGGCCAGCATTGTCCGGATCCGGACGGGAAACGAGGAAGCCATACCTCGTGCGCGAGCGCTCGCTGCTCAAAGTCCAGCCCCCGCCAGGTCGGCCCGCTCGGCGGGGCGCTTCGGCGGGGCGCCGGGTCGCTACCGGCTGTGTCCAGGATGTGCCACACCGTCGAGGCGGCAACGGCGTACCCGACCGCACGGCGTTGAGCCGATGCCGGTCACGCCGCGCTGACGAACGTGCCGCCGAGTCGGCTGGAGCCCGCGCGGCCGGCCGGGGCGTCCGCCCCGGTGGCAACTGTGCGCGCCCAGAACTCGACCTGATCGGCGAAGCCACTTGAATGAATCGAAACAATTGATAGAAAACATATCTGGTGGCACATCGGACGCCACACCGTCCGGCCGATCAATTGCCTCATAAGGGACGAAAAGGCGACGTCGTAGTTTATAGGGATAATTCTATTTTTCTGGCAAGGCTTACTGATTGATGTGGCAAGATCCTCTCCGACGGCCGGGCCCTTTTGTGACCTTGGGCCGGCCCGGAAACTCGCCGCGTACCGAGCATGAACGCCATGAACTCAGGGAGTGCGATGCAGGACGAGCTGATCGCCGAGCAGGTCAACACAGGGCTGGTCAAGCAAGGTGCGTGGGACGTCGAAGAGTTCGCCCGCGCGGCCACGATCGCCGTCGAGCGGCTCGGGGCGTACGTCGACAAGAGCCAACGCGGGGAAAATCCGGTCGTCGTTCGGCGGCCGCCTCGTGAGCTGGCCGAACGGCTCGAGCTCGAACGGTGGATTCGCGAAGGCGGCATGACTCCGGAGACCTTCGAGAAGTTTTTGGCCGTCTATCTCGCCAATGGAACGCAGCTGCACCACCCTGGATATCTAGCCCATCAGACCGCGGTTCCGGACTTTCCGGCGGCGCTGGCCGAGTTCGTGCACGGGGCGATGAACAACCCGATGGACATCTACGAGATGGGCGCGGCGGCCGTTGTCGTAGAGGTCGAGGTCACCCGCTGGATGTTGACCAAAGTCGGCTGGGATCCCGACACCGGGGGAGCAATTCTCACACACGGCGGCTCGCTGGCGAACCTCACCGCGCTGCTCGCCGCTCGGGCCGCCGCCGCGCCGTCGGCGTGGACCGACGGCGTGCCAGGCGACCTGGCCGTGCTCGCGCCCTGCTCATCGCACTACTCAATCGCCCGGGCCGCGGCCATGATGGGGCTCGGTGAACGCTCAGTGATTCCGCTGGACACCGACGAGCTGGAACGGATCATTCCGGAGCGGATTCCGGTGGCGGTCGAGCGGGCCCGTCGTGCCGGCAGGCGACCCATGGCGCTGGTCGCCAACGCGTGCGCCACCGGGACAGGCCTGTACGACGACCTGCGGCGGATCGGCGAGCACTGCCGCGAACATGGCATATGGCTGCACGTCGACAGCGCCCACGGTGCGTCCGCCCTACTCGCCATGGAGCATCGTCATCTGCTCGACGGTATCGAGCTCGCCGATTCGATGGTCTGGGACGCCCACAAGATGCTGCGGACCCCGTCACTGGCCGCCGGGGTCCTCCTGCGCCGCGGCGAAGATCTTGATCGGGCGTTCCACCAAGAGGCGAGCTACCTGTTCTATGGTGACCGCTCCCAGGGCATCGATCTCATCACCCGGACCGTCGAGTGCACCAAGGCCGAGTTGGGCCTCAAGATCTTCTGCAACCTCGCGTGGCGCGGAGAGGGCGGGCTCGGTGCGTACGTCTCCGGGCAGTACGCGACGGCGCATCGGTTCTGGGAACTGGCGCGGGAACGCCCGGGCTTCGAGTGCCCTTACGAACCGCAGACCAATATCGTCTGCTTCCGCCGCGGATGCTCCGATGATGCCCAGATCGCGATCCGTGAATACCTGATGAAAGAGGGCACCTTCCACCTGAGCTCGACTCAGATCGCCGGGTCGCGATACCTGCGCCTGACGGTGATGGCGCCGGCGACCGACGAGGAAACCCTGCACCGCCTGCTTGACGCCATTGATCGTGCGAGCCGTGCGAGCCGCGAAGTAGGCCGACCGGGCGACTAGCGGAACGACGCGGGATCGGCGAATTGCTTCGCCGCTTCCGAACGCGCGAGCAGATCGCCGACAATCTCTTCGGCGCGTATCGCGAGTACACTCAGCAAAGAGTCGGCGATGCCATGGGTCGCCTCGTTGACTCCCTGCAGATAGCAGGACGCCCTGGCGCCCCCCGGCATGCTCAACCGGTAGGCTCGGTTAACCTCGAGATCATTTAGCTCGACCGCCATGGCGAGCTCACGGATAAGTCGCGGCATGCCCGAGGAGAAGCCGGTTCCGAGCAGCACGATATCGCACCGCAAATCATCCGAACGCCCGGTCTTTTTGTCGACCAATGTCAGCACCACGTCGGCGCCATCAAGTCGGGCGCTGACAACATCGGTCATGGTGATGATGTGCAGCCGCTCGGTCCGAGTGAACCGCTCCAAATATATCTGCCGATACAGCGTATCCAGCATTTCCGGATCGAGGGCGCTGTAGTTGGTGCCCCGCATCTCGGCGAGCATCTGCCGCCGCGCGTCAGCCGGGGCGGCGAAGAAGTCATCTACGAAAGATGGATAATACAATTCATTTGCAAATTTGCTATGTTCGTAGGTTTGCAGGCCGATCGAGCGCATCACCAGGGTGCACTCGGCCTTGGGCAATGCCTGATGGGCCGTCCATAGCATCTCCCCGGCGCTCTGGGCGCCGCCGATGACGACGATCCTGTGGGTAGTCTCCGGATTGAGGTCGGCCAGCCGTGGCCCGAAATCCGTACTATGAATCAGCCGCTCACCTGGAAGTGTCGCGAACACCGCGGGGATACGCGGCTCGCGCCCGGCACCGATAACCAGGTCGCGACAGGCGATCGTCGACCCGTTCGCCAGCCGAACCAGCCATTTCGTTATATCTCCGGCAGGAGATCTGATGGGTTCGATCCCGACGCAGCGTAGACCATATTCGATGGACACCCTCTCCAACGATTTCGCCACCCATTGTAGGTAATCTGAGATTTCAATTCGATAGGGTGTGAAGGATCCCAGATTAACGAACTGGTCGAGCCGGCCGGTGGCATGCAGATAGTTGGTGAACGTGAATTTGCTGCGAGGATTCCGCAGCGTTACCAAGTCCTTCAGAAAAGAGACTTGGCTCCGCGCCCACGGCAACAGCATGCCACGTTGCCACGCGATGTTCTCGTGTTGCTCGATAATCAGCGAGTTTTCCGCGAAACCGGCCGGAGCCAGCTCCTCGAGTGCCACCGCGAGAGCGAGATTCGACGGGCCGGCCCCAATGCCGAGCAACGCTACTTCCTGGTTAGTCAATCAGAACATCTCCTGCCTGAACCGGTCACCCGGCGATACCAGAACACACCTTCGCGACCTCATCAATCGGGGCGTTTTCCAGCGAACACCTCATAGTGCTCGCTCTGCATCTTCTCCTCCCGGATATCTACCAGTCCGGCGTCGGCCAGGAGGTCCACCAGTTCGTCGTGCGGAAGGTAATGGGACCGCCGTTCGAACTCGTAGGTGACGCCATCGATGTCCAGCCAGCTCCGCCATATCCGGATTCCCCGGTCGGGATGGTTCGTGACGACCTCCCGCAGCCCTATCGAGTGCCCGCCGACGGTGAGGCCGGGCCGCCGGGTCCACTGGGGTTCAAGGGACTCCAGGCTCTCGGCGCTGGACACATCCACATACAGTCGGCCGCCGGGCCGAACGCAGGCGACGAACTCCCGAATCGCGGCGGTGAGCATCGTGCGGTCGGGCGGCCGGTTGTCGTCCCAGGTCCCCGCGTAAAGAAGCGAACAGCCACGGCACATGACGACGTCGAACGCGGCCTCGCCATGATGCGCCGACAGCTCGTCCCAGCGCACATGTGCCGGCTGAATATCCATACCCTCCCGGCGAGCATTGCGCCGGAAGTGCTCCAGCATGAGGAGACTCCCGTCGGAGGACGTGACATCGTAGCCGCGCGCCGCCAGATCGATGGCCGGGAAGCCGCTTCCGCATGCGCAGTCAAGGATCTTGAGCCCGTCCGCGGGGCCGAGCCAGGACGCGATGTCGTCGATCGTCTTCTCGCGGTTTAACCACTCGAAGTGCGAGCAGATCTCCCATAGCACACCGATATCGGGCGGTTCTTTCGCCAAGCAGGAGAGCAATCTCTCGTCCAGTATCGATGGGCTATCGAGATCCACTACATCACTTCCTTTCGAGATATTGACCAGTGGTGCTCAAATTTTCTACGCCGACCGCTGATGCCTATGGGCGAACTGACGCTCAACCTGGCACGGAGCGGAAACCGGCAGTCTTAGGGTCGCTTTTGCCCGGGACAAGCGCATGCCGATAAATAATGCAGCGAAAGAAAAGTACTCGCCCCGGAGTACTGACGCGGAGTCAAGCCCGCGCGACCACACTATTAGGACGACTGCTCATAAAAATTCCATCGGGACGCGGTTGTCGCAGATGCCGTTGCCGGAGATGCCACGGTTTTAGACCCCCATCTAACGCTGCGAACCAGAGCGACCGGTGTAACCGTAGAGAGTATGGGCGCAACACGATCAAGATGTCAACGGGCATTTCTTGATAAATTCCGCAGGCTCTTTCGTTGCATCATGTAATCACCGCCAATGCCCTCCAGACATGGCACCCGACGGAATACAAGCACAAAGAGCACCGATTAATATGATCAGCACACGATAGGACCTTTCGGACAATAGGCTGAGATAGGCAGCCGCCTACTACTCCCGGGCGATCGCGGAACATGCCGGTTATTGCGGATCGTACGGGATGGCATATCTATTCTCGGGCGGGCCCAACCTGTTCCATGATGATCGGCCGCGAGGAGTGAGGTGTCCGTCGCGTTCGGTGACCGCTTCCAGCATGCGCAAGGGCGAGGTGTCGGTGACTCCTCGGCCGACGGAGACGGCCATATCCGTGGCCCTGGCGCCGGGTGGCATCGCGCGGGTTCTGGACCTCCGCCCGGAGAGGGACTGATCTCGCACCTCACATCGGCACCAAGCTCAAGGTCATCACGGGAAGTAGCCGCGGCGTTATCCTTTGCGATTTCCGGCAGGCGTGATGACTCATATCGCATGTTGTAGATTCGATTAAGTTACGAGGTGCTAACCGCAGCTCTCTTGACAGCATCATGACTGTCAGAGAGCATCTCACTAACTCCAGTATGATCATTTTTGGATAGCCGGCCGGTCGTGGCCACCCAATGATCGCCAGTGCTGTTGTGGCTGGTTTGCTCGTCGAACCAGGCGCAGTGTCGTCGCTGCGCCGTGTTGTGTGAATTGCCTGCCGCCGTGAGATCTGTCGCACCCACAAGGAGCCACGGTGAACAGAAAGAAGGGGGATTTGGAGGGGGCCCGGCGGTTGCCGGAGACTACGGAAACTCGGCTTGCCGTGGACGGCGGCGATCCCGTTCGGCGAACACCTTGGCCGACCTATGACAAAGGTGCCGTCTTCATCCATCCCGAGGACGAAGAGGCCGCGTTGCGCGCTATCCGCAGTCACCTTTATTTTCGCTATGATTATCGCGCCCAGCAGGACACCGAATGCGGCAGGCTCGAGCAGGAGTTGTGCCGCTACTTCGAAAGTAAGCATGCGCTGGCCACCTCGAGCGGCACCGCGGCACTCGCGCTCGCCATCATGGCGGCGGAGATTCCGCCGGGCTCCCTGATCGCGTGTCCCGGATTCACCTTCGTCGCCACCCCCAGCGCCATCATTCTCGCCGGCTGCCGGCCATTTCTGGTCGAGGTAGACGAAGACCTGCACCTTGACCTCGCGGACCTCCGTCGCCGCTGGACCCCCGAAATCAAGGGGATCATGGTGGTCCACATGCGCGGCTTCGCGGCCGAGATGGATGCCCTGACGCGCTTCGCCGCCGAGATGGGCGTACCGGTGATCGAGGATGCCGTGCCGGCACTCGGCGCCGAACTGAAGGGCCGCAAACTGGGCACTTTCGGCCTCGCCGGCGCCTACAGCACCCAGTCGGATAAGTCGCTCAACTGTGGCGAGGGCGGTTTCCTGGTCACGAACGACAGCGCGCTCTTCGCCCGCGCCGTCGTACTCTCGGGCGCCTATGAAGGGCGCTTACGGCGACACTTTCCAGATGGCGAACCACCGCTG
>CALAED010000447.1 GCA_937891035.1 uncultured Thermomonosporaceae bacterium
CCCGTTACGCCCACGACGAGCACGGCAACCTCACCGCCGTCACCCGCCCGGACGGCTCCCAGGTCACCACCGTCTACAACGACCTCGGCCTGCCGGTCGCGATCAGGCAACCCGACGGCGTCGTTTGGCGGCAGGACTACGACCACCGGGGCAACTTGATCGCCGTGACCGATCCCCTCGGCGCGACGACGCGGTACGCATACGACGACCGCGGGGGCCTGGTGGCCGTCACCGACCCGCTCGGCGCGGTGACCCGCGTCCAGACGAACGCCGCCGGCCTGCCGATCGCCATCACCGACCCGCTCGGCAACACCACCCAGTACATGCGCGACGCCTTCGGCCGCGTGTCGGCCATCACCGACCCACTGGGCAATACCGTCCAGTACGCGTGGACTCTCGAAGGGGCACTGGCCCGGCGCGTGCAGCCCGACGGCGCGACCGAACGCTGGTCGTACGACGGCGAAGGAAACCTCGTCGAATACCTCGACGCCCTCGGCCAGATCACACGATTCGAGATGACGAACTTCGACCAGCGGACCGCCGAGATCGGCCCCGACGGTGCGCGTCTGGAATTCACGTACGACACCGAGCTTCGCCTAACGGCGGTCACCAACCCTCAAGGCCTGGTCTGGCGATACGACTACGACGCGGTCGGCAACGTAGTACGTGAGACCGACTTCAACGGCAGGGTCCTCGGCTACGCCCACGACGCATGCGGTCGACTCGTCGAACAGATCAATGGCGCCGGTCAAGTGTCGCGCTACAGACGCGACGCTTTCGGCCGTGTTGTGGAACGGCACCAGGACCAGGCCATGACAACGTTCGCCTATGATGCGGGCGGCCGACTGGTACGTGCCACGGACGCTGACTGCGATCTTCACTTTCATCGAGACCCGCTCGGCCGCATCGTGACCGAGATCTGCAACGGTCGCGCGCTGTCGGCGGTTTACGATCTTGCCGGTCGGCGGATACGGCGTCGTACACCGTCGGGCGCGGAAAGCTACTGGGAGTACGACGCTGCCGGGCTGCCTAGAGCGCTCCACGCCGGTGGGCAGACCATGCGGTTTCACTATGACGCGGCGGGCAGGGAGATCGAACGGAGTATCGGGGCACAGGTGGCGCTCACGCAACGCTGGGACGCCAATCACCGACTGACGGCACAGGGCCTGTGGAGCACCGCTTCGACCCAACCCGCCGCCTGGGTTCCCCAGCAGGAGACGCGGCAAGCACGACTCATCCAAGAACGTGCCTACCGATACCGCCCGGATGGGTATGTGAACGCGATCCACGACCAGATCTCCGGGCTCCAGTACTTCGACCTCGATCCAGTGGGCCGCGTAACAACCGTACGCGGCGAACATTGGAGCGAACGGTACGTGTATGACCCGGCTGGAAACATCATCGAAACCGACTGGCCGGTAACGCAGCGCGGAACTGACCTGCTCGCGGACGCGGTGGGTGGTCGCGAGTACTCCGGCGCCCTGATTCGCCGCGTCGGCACCATCCACTACGAACATGACACCCAAGGCCGAGTGGTGGTCCGTCAGGTCCGGCGTCAATCGTCCACGCCGCTCACCTGGCGCTATGACTGGGACGCCGACGATCGGCTGAGGAATGTTGTAACGCCCGATGGACAACACTGGCGTTATCGCTACGACCCACTCGGCCGCCGCATCGCCAAGCAACGCCTCGCTCCTGGTGGCGGCGTCTTTGAACATATCGACTTCAGCTGGGATGGCGTCGTCCTGGGAGAGCAGGCTCGTACCGCCTGGGATCAGGTCGGCGGGTATAGGCAGCCAAGCGTCACCGTCTGGGAGTTTGAGCCCGACAACTTCCGGCCCGTCAGTCAACTCGAGCGCGCCCTGGCACCGCACAGTCAACAATGGGTCGACCAGCAATTCAATGCCATAATAGTAGATCTGGTCGGCACACCCACCAACCTCGTTGACACAGCCGGGAATCTCAATTGGCGCCACCAGACAACGGCATGGGGGAATGACCGTTCATGGTCATCGCTGACAACCTATTGCCCACTACGCTTCCCTGGCCAATACCACGACGCCGAGACTTTACTTAACTATAACTATCACCGTTATTATGATCCCGCGAGCGCCAGCTATTTAGTCAACGACCCGCTCGGCTTAAACGGTGGTCCCAACCCAAGCGCGTATGTAGTTAACCCTGCGACCTGGCTCGATCCGCTCGGACTGACTCCATACACGCCCAGGACCTCCAACCAGGCACGCCGGGAGGCGATGCGGCAGCATGGAATCCCGACGAGCCACCAACCGATAGGTCAGCAGCGAACACCTGCGGGTTATCAGTATGAATACGAGGCCCCCGCACCCGGGGGTGGCACACGTAGAGTGGCCGTTACAGACCAGACAACGGACCGAGTGCCCGGGCACGGCCCACATTGGGAGGTTGGCGAGGTGAAGCCCCCTGACGTGTACGGGCGCGATCCGCTGGGAAGGCTCCGGGTGCGCAACGAGGGTAAGACGAAGGTGGAATACGATGTCTGACGATGAGGCCACCTCGCCGACTCGAAAAGCACGACTCAATCTGTTGCTACGCAAACAACAGGGCACCGCGAAACGCACTCGACTGCAACAAATCCTGCAACCTCTACCGAGCGGAAGTTGGCGTCTGATCTCATTGGCCGAGTCAGACATCCTGAGCGAGTCTCTGTTGAATACGATACGCGCTGCACGCGACGACGAACGGCTGATAAGAAAAGGTGAGCTGACCACCTCAGAATTCGAAGCAGAGCTAACTAGACTGCTCACCTTCAGGCATGAAGACGAGCAGCTCCTCGTATCACTGAGTGATGTTTCTCAAGTTGGCCTTATTGAAATCACGGTATCCGCCCTCCGCGATACGGCATCCAAGCTCATCGAGCATGACCGCGACTCAATGATAACCACGAGTCGTGAATTTAATTGGGGAGTCATTGCTCAACGTCTTGAAAAGAGCGAGCGGATCAGCTACCAGATTGAAGCCTGGGGCTAGCGCTGGAGGTCGGTTCGGGGGTGTAGGCGGCGCGGATGCGGTCGATGTGGGGGGCGAAGTCGACGGCGGCGCGGAAGGCGGCGGCCATCGTCGCGGACGAGGCCTTGCCGGTGCCCGCGATGTCGAAGGCGGTGCCGTGATCCACCGAGGTGCGCAGGATCGGCAGGCCCACGGTCACCGACACCGTTCCGTCGAAGTCGTAGGTCTTCGCCGCGATGTGACCCTGATCGTGAAAGTGGCACAGCACACCGTCGTAGCGCCCCTGCAGGCCCTGGTGGAAGACGGCGTCGGCCGGGACGGGGCCGGTGACGTCGAGGCCGGCGGTCCGGGCCGTGGCGACGGCCGGGGCGATCGCGACGATCTCCTCGTCGCCGAAGTTGCCGCCTTCACCGCCGTGTGGGTTGACCGCCGCGACGGCCAGCCGCGGCTCGTCATGGCCGAACACGCGCAGCGCCGCGTGCGCCTCGCGGATGGCGTGTGCGACGGTGCCCTCGGTGATCTGATCGAGGGCACGGCGCAGGGACATGTGCCGGGTAGTGAAGAAGATCTTGAGGCCGTGCACCACGAACATGGTGTTCTGCCGGGTCACGCCCGTGAGTTCGCCGAGCATCTCGGTGTGTCCCAGGTGCTCGGAGCCCGCCGCCCAGATCGCCTCCTTGTTGATCGGCGCGGTGACGACGGCGTCCGCCTGCCCGTTAAGCGCCAGACTGGTCGCGGCCTCGATCGCGGCGATCGCGGATCGCCCCGCGACCGCGTCGACCTTGCCCCATTCCAGTTCCCCATCGACGACGCCGACGTCGAGGATGTCGATCACACCTGCGTCGAACCGGGCCTCGTCCACGGCCGCGACCGGGTTGATCTCCACATCGAGACCGCACACGCCCACCGCCCGGCGGAGCACCGCGGCGTCACCGACCGCAAGCCCACGGGCCAGCGCCGCGTGCCGGGGGTCTGCGAGGGTGCGGGCGACGATCTCCGGCCCGATTCCGGCCGGATCGCCCAGCGTGACGGCGAGCAGCGGTTTCATAGCTTCCTCTCTATCGCACTTGCCAATCGGAGGTGTTCGACGCAGTCGACGGCCGCCCTATGATCGCCGATCAACCCGCCTTTGGCCGCGAACGGGAGCCCATGGTTGGGTCCGCCAACGAGCCGGCCGGCGACCGCGAGCGGCCGCACCTCGGTCTCCACGGCGAATCCTTCCGCCCCGAGCGCGTGCACCACCGCCGCCGAGACGTCACCACCGGTGGCGTACACACCGCCCACCCGGTGCGAGGCGATGACCCGCCGGGCGACCTCCCCCAGCGTGCCGGTGATGTCGGCGGCCAGCCCGGCGGCCATCGGCCCGTCCGCGACCCGGATCCCGGCGATGGCGGTGTCCGCGAGCAACGCCGCCAGCCCCTGATGCAGCCGCCCGGGATCGAGATCATGGGGGTAGAGGTCGATGAAGCGGGCACCGAGGACACGTTCGGTCTGCGCGAGTTGCTCACGGGTGCGACCGGTGGCGCTGCCGGCGATGATGATCACCGGCTGCGGAATGCCGCCGATCCCCTTGGCCGCGGCCAACGCCGCGCCGAACGGCCCCGAGTCGACCGACAGCCAGTCGTGCTCCGCCGCCGCCGCGGCCAGCGCGGTCAGATCGGCGGCCGCCTCCAGAGCACGCGTGAGTACGCCCGATCCCGCGCGTACGGTCGCCAGCTTGATCTCGCAGGCGGGCAGGGCGGTCTGCGCGCGCAGCAGTTCGACCGGCCGGGAGGTCGACACGGGGCGGAACGGATCCCGGCCCGCTTCGGTCTGCGCGACGGGCACCCCGTCGATCAGATGGACGCCGTCCACCGTGGTCCGGTCGGCCGCGGGGTAGGCAGGGACGAACAGCGCACGCGCCGCCGGCCACCGCCGCCGCACGACGGTCAAGGCGGCCTCGAGTTCCGCCCCGATGTTGCCGCGCAACGTGGTGTCGATCCGCTTGATCACGAGCCGGGCGGCGGGGACGGCGGTCACCGCCCGGCGTACCGCGGCCGCGGCCGGCTCACCCGAGACATGCCGCGTCTGCGTGTTGACCACGACCACGTCGGCGGCGTGCCGGCCGGCGTGTGCGACATCGCTCACGGTGACCGTACGCAGGCCACGTCTGGCGAACAACGCCCCTGTCGCGTTGCCGCCGGTGAGATCGTCTGCGACGACGAGCACCTCGGTCATGATGGGTCGGGCCAGGTCTCGATCGGAGGCACTATTCGATCCTTCCGCGTCCGGCTCGGCTCAGGTGCGCCGACCCCGTGCTCTCCTCCGTCTATACCCTTAGCCGAAGTCGGTCGACGCGGCGGCCGCGGCTTCATGGGCGGCCGTGGTCTCGGCGTCGCCCGTACGGTCGCGGTGGCGACGGGGCAGCACGATGAAGGCCACCACGGCTCCGGCCACCGCCCCGACCACGCCGACGACCATCGCGATGGTCATGGCCTGGGCGAATGCCTCGCGCGCCGCCGCGGCGAAGGTGGGACCGAGGGCCAGGGTGTCGGCGATCGA
>CALAED010000448.1 GCA_937891035.1 uncultured Thermomonosporaceae bacterium
CCGTTGTCGGTGAATACGGCCTGCCCTTTCTTAACGAGCGATTCGTCGTATCCCCACGTCGGCGGGCTGGTTTTGGCGCCGAGCTCGTCCAGCAGGTTGAGCGGGGCGCTTTCGGTGTTTTCCGTGTTTTCCGGGTCGGCGTGCCGGTGTTCGCGCGCTCTTTTCTTGGCTTCGGCAAGCTCTCCGACGAGGGCCGGCACGAGGCTGCGGGCGTCGCGCATCTCCGGATGGTGGCGCCGGTAGGCGGCCACCTTCTTGTCGAGGTCGGGATCGGCCAGGTGCCGAAGGCGCAGGAACTCCTCATCCGTCCAGTTCATGACCGCGCCCTGTGGGGGAAGTGAAATACACATATCCTAGTGTCCTCCGGCCGACATGACATGGCATTAGGCAGGCAACACGAAGCGACCGAAGGGACGCCTGTTGCGGCCATGTCTATTCTGGCTTAATGGCTGTCCTTTAGGGCGGCCGGCTCGCGTGGGAATGGGCGGCCGCCGAAAAATCGGAAAGCCGGTCATGGGTAGTCACAGAGGCGACGCAGCCCCCTGGTGTCGCGGAGCACGATAGTGCGTCCCTTCATCGCGATTAACCCCCGAGAGTCAAGTCGTTGCAACGCCCGATTGACCGCCGGTCTCGAGCCCCCGATCAATGCCGCGAGGTCGGATTGGGTGAGCCCTCGGTCGAGGACGGCGCCATTTGATTCGCCATGCTTGCTCGCCAGTTGAAGCAGGAGTTTGGCGAGCCGCCCGGTGAGGTCGAGAAACGCCGAGTCCGCGGCTCGCTCGGTGAGCCCGCGCACCAGCCGTCCCAGCGCTTGCAAGAACTCGTCTATCAACGCCGGATGCCTCTGCATCAGCCGGATGACCTGGTCTCGCGACAGCGAAAAGAGCCGGCTCGCCTCCACCGCGACGATCGAGGCGGATCGCGGCGCCCCGTCCAGCATGGCGGTCTCGCCGAACGTCGCGGCGCGACCCAGCGTGTTGAGCACGATCTCGTCGCCGCGCTCGGTGGCGAAGACGACCTTGACCAGACCGTCGATCACGGCATACAGGCGGTCTCCCGGATCGCCCTGGTGAAAGACGAAGTGGCCGGGTCTGTACCGGCGAACGAGACCGGCTCGTGCCGTGGCCGCGATGCCGTTGTCGCCGAGCATGCGGAACATCGGGGTCTCCGCCAGCACCTTGACGATCGGCTGGATGTCTCGCGAAGACGGCCCGTGGGCTGTGACGCCGTCCATGAACGCACTGTAAAGCACGACTGGTTTGACTCTGTATGCCTGATGACACGCAGGCTGTGACCGAGGGCACAGCGGGATCGCGCGACTTGACGCATCGTCAGGGCAGACGGCCCGAATCAGATTCTGGTCGGCCGGCCGGCAGGAGGGCACGATGCACACGCGGGCGACGCGAGGCGACGACGTGGCCGGGCTGGTGACCGCGGCCCGCCATGGCGACCCCGATGCCTGGGGCAGGCTCGTCGAGGTCTACAGCGGGATGCTGCTGGCCCGGATTCGGTTCCTGGGAGTGCGCCAGGAAGACGCCCGGGATGTGCTGCAGAACACCTGGCTGCTGGCGCTGCAGAACCTGCCGCACCTGCGGCGGGCCGGCAAGATGGGCGGCTGGCTGACGACGATCGCGACCCGGGAGAGCATCAGGTTCAACCGCCGGTCGAGCGAAGAGATATGCGCCGATCCCATGGCCTTCGGCGACGTGGCCGACGACGGCGCGGACGCGCACCGCGCGTGGGCCAAAGGGAGCTTCCGGCGCATTCTGGACGAGGTGCTCGGCGGGCTGCCCGCCGACCAGCGGGATCTGTTCCGGGCGCTCACCGAACAGCCGCGGCCGCACTACGTCGACGTGGCCCGCCGGCTGGGGCGCCCGGTCGGCAGCATCGGGCCGTCCCGCGCCCGCTGTTTCGGCAAGGTCAGGGTGCTGCTCGAGGCGCGCGGCGTCACCGCCGACTTCCTGGACTGACCAGGCCGCCGCGCTCATCGCTCACTCGGTGGTTCGTGCTCAGTGCGGTCGTCGAGCCGCCGCTCGCTGATGAAGTCCATGAGATCGAGATCGGCGAGCTCCGCCGCGTCTGGATCGACGACGATCGGTGATCGGTACAGCCGCCTGAGGATGAAGCCGCGGACTCCGCGGCGCTCGGTCTTCGTCTTGTACGCCGCGACCTTCGTTTCGTACCACTCCTTCAGGGGCCGAGGCGGGTCGCCTTTCCACATGTCGGCTTCGAGCGCGTCGGCGATCGGCGGCGTGAACGGCGGGTCGAGGAGCTCGGGAGCGGTGTGGTACACGCGGAAGTAGGTCACGATGTAGCGCATCCGCTCGCGGTAGTCGAGCCAGTTGGTCACCCCGGCGGTGGCGCGTTCGGGGTCGGGGACGAAGCACTCGACGAGCCGGCGTACCTCCGGATGCCGGATGGGGGCCCGGAGCAGGTCGGGGTCGACCCCGCGTGGCGGCCGCATTGGCTTGCCCAGCCGGACGGTGCCGGCGGGGGTGCGCATGGACATCACATGCTTGGTGTAGATCGTGGCCCAGGTCCGTTCAGCCCAGCGCACCAGCGGCGGCTGATCGGCGTGCCGCGCCGTGTAGATCCAAAAGCGCCGGAAGCCCTGCCCGGTGAGCCTGCTGCGCAGCGACCGCCACGATACCCGGAACAGCCACCGCATCGGCCGGTAGAACACCAGTTGGAGCAGCGGCTGGCAGCGGCTTTGCTCGTAGGCGACCAGCGCCACGTTGGCGCCCAGGATCAGCTCGGCCCGCAGCGCGGGGTCGTCGGTGTGCCTGGCCTCGGTGAGCAGGCGGACGACCTTGTCGAGATAGTCGTCCTTGGCCGGCCCGAGCAGGCTGGACAAGAAGGCCGGCCGGCGCACGTCGGCCGGCAGCCGGCCGTCGGGCAGCAGGTCGAGGGACGCCCGTTCGCGGCTTGTTGACGTCCGCACCTGCCAGCGGTGGTCGCCGGCCTCCCGCCAAAGGTCCGCGCCCAGGCTCGCGGTCTCCAAGAAGACCGCCCGATTGGCCAGCGAGAGCCCCAGCTGGAAGCTGTCGCCCAGCAGCGTGAGCGCGAGCCGGCGCAGCGGCCTCCTGAATCGTTTCGGCACCTTGAGCCGCTCGCAGACGTCCGTCCAGAAGGGGGAGCGGCGCGTGAGGTCGAGTTGCTCGCCGACGGCCTTGGAGCCCCAGGTCGCGAAGCTGTAGAAGGTGTTGACATCCGTGCCCAGGTGCAGCGCGAGCTCATTGGCGAGCTGGTGATAGGCGAGGGCCACGACCTTCGCCTGGTGATCAGGCTTGCGATCCCTGTAGGTCGCGATGCGGACGATGTCATCCATCGTGAGCACACGCCGGGGGATCTCCGGCGCGTGGTGGTCATTCCCATGCGCGCCTACCAGCCCCATATCGCACCTCCAGACCTCGAACTGGCTCGACGTGCCCTTGGACCTGGCGCCAGTGGCGTCGCTTGGGCCAAGGACAAGCCGGCCGTCGATGTAATAGAGGTGCGTCGCCGCCACCAGATACATGGACGAGCGAGAAATCTCCTCACCGCCCGGTGTTCGCCGCCACTCGAGCTCGCCGGTTCCGGACCGAGTGTGTGCGTCCTCACGTCGGGTCAGGAGGTGGCGGTGAGATAGAGGACTGCTCCGAAGGCGACGACGATGGTCGCGGCGAAGGTGTGGAGGCGCGCGCGGCGCACCGCGGATCGGACCTTCCAAGCGTGGATGAGTTCCAGCACGTTGTTTTCGAGGCGGCGGGCGAGTTCGGCGTTGGCCCGCGCGTCGTCGATGGCCTGGTCAAGTACGCGCACTCGTGCCTCGTCGGGCTCACGAGCCCGGGCGGCGGCGAGGTTGGCGGCCGCCGTTTCGTACATCACCGCGGCGTCTTGAAGCTGCCCCGGACTGGTGCCGAATGGCCCATAAAACGCGGTCGGCTCCAGCGCGAGCGCCGCCCGCAACGAGGCCATGTCAGGGTCGGCCAGTTGGGCGAATGTCGCGATGCGCGGGAGCAACGCCTCACTGGTTTGCCAGATCGCCCAGCTCACGCCGGCCAGCGCGATGATGAGGCCGGCATAGGCGAGGATCGCATCCCGGATGTTGTCGATCTCGCCGATGGCGGTGAGCGGTGCCCCGCCGAGCAGCAAGGCCCCGACCGCGCCGGCCGCGACGATCGTCCATCGCGCGGTTGACCGCAGGTCGGCGACGGCATCGCGAATATGGGACGACCGATCGCCATCCGGGAGCCCGGTCTGCACCGGAATGTCAGGCATCGGCTTCAGGGGTCGAGGCGTCCGCGCCATCTGGATCGTCGCCGTCGCCGAGGGCATCTTCCTTGGCTTGGCGGAAGATGACCGGACCTCCGGCCGGTAGTTGCCGGATCGGATGCCAGTCTTGCCCGTCGAAGATCACGATTTCCCCCGACTCAGTCCACCGGATATCGCCTTTCCCGGGTGTTTGCTCCTCGCTCACCAGCCCAGTATGCCGTCAGCGACCGTGGCGGCGGGGTCGCCGTAAACGGTGTAGGCGAGCCAGGTCGGGTCAGCGGAGTCACGGATGGCGATTCTTGCCGTACGGACGGCTTCTCCGAGGGGTTGGCGCTGGAGCAGGAAGGCGTCGTAAAACGCTTCGGAGAATGCGTAGGCGGCCGGGCTTGGCACCGCCCATAGCGTGCCGACGAAGGCACCCGCGCCGGCACTCATGAACTGGCTAGCCCAACTCATCAACCGGGTGTATTCGTAGATCGCTCCGGCGCTCCGGCAGGCATTGACGAAGACCAGCGGATGGCGCGAGGACAGAACCTGTGTGGCCACCGCGCTGCTGAGCATCATCGGTGCGAAGCCGCCGTCCGGCATGGCGATCGAAGAACCCGTCGCCGCGATGTCGAAACTGTTATGGCAGGCGAAGTGCAACAATCCCACCTGGCCCGAGTTGACGCAGGTCATCAGCT
>CALAED010000449.1 GCA_937891035.1 uncultured Thermomonosporaceae bacterium
AACTCGCGGAGTCGTTCCTCGGCGACCGACAGCATCCCGCCGGTGCCGCACGCCGGGTCGTACAGCGTCTTGGCGGTTCCCGGCTTACGCAGCAGGTCGTCGTCATCGCAGAACAGCAGTTCGACCATCAGCCGGATTACCTCACGTGGCGTGAAGTGCTCACCGGCCGTCTCGTTCGACAGTTCGGAGAACCGCCGGATCAGTTCCTCGTACAGGTAACCCATCTCGACGTTGGACACCACGTCCGGATGCAAATCGATTTCGCAGAACTTCGACAGCACCAGATAGAGCAGATTAGCCCGGTCTAGCCGTGCGATCTGGGTATGGAAGTCGAACTTCTCAATCACATCGCGGGCCGAGGGGGAAAATCCGGCGATGTACGCGCTCAACTGGTCGGCTATCACGGCCGAGTCATTGAGGACCTTCGTCAACGTCAATGGCGAGGTGTTGTAAAACTGGCTCTCTGCTGCGGACTCCAGCAGTACCTCGCGGTCGCCATATTTGGCGTGCACCGCGAGCACCTTGGCCTTGGTGGGTTCCAACACGCAGTCGAGCCGCCGGATCACCGTCAGCGGCAGGATCACCTTGCCGTACTCCGACTGCTTGTAGTCTCCGCGCAGCAAGTCGGCGACCGACCAGATGAACGCAGCATGGTTGTTGATCATCGGCTGGTCCGCCATCGACACCCCTCTGCCAGTTCCCTGTCACTAACGGCCATCATCCTCGCACCGGCACCGCGCGAGTGGGACGATCCCAGGCACCTTAGACGCGCAAATCCGTACGCAAGTTCGAGGCGAAGTCACCAGCGGTCGTGGGCGGTGGGTGGGGAGGCGGTGCGCTTGCGCTCCAGGACGACGCGCGGGCAGTTAAGGACGGCGGCGAGCTTGCGGAGCATGGCCGGGGTCGCGTTGCGGGTGCCCGCCTCGATCTCGCTGATCAAGCTCAGCGAGACGCCGCAGCGTTGCGCGAGCGCCGTCTTTGTCAGACCCGCCTGTGTTCTGGCGTAGGTCACCGCCGTCGGCTCGTGATCAAGCGGTGTCTTCGGTTGAGTGCGGTGGCGTCCCGTCATGAGGTCACCGACTCAATGGCGATTTCGGCCCAGACCACCTTTCCCGCGGTCGCGGCGTCGCACGGGTAGTAGTCCCACGCCTTGGCGAGGGTGGCGACCAGGGCGAGGCCGCGGCCGCCCTCGTCAAGGGCGTTGGCATGAGTGAGGATCGGCCGGCGCGGGTCGCGATCCCAGACCTCGACGAACAGGCTGGCGGGCGTCAGCCGTACGCGAAGGGCAACGATCGCGAGATCGTCCGCCTCGGTTAACGGGCTGGCCGACGTCAACCGCACCGCGTTGGTGACGAGTTCACTCGCCACCAGCGCGACGGTGTCGGACAGCGCCATCAGGCGTCGATGGCGCAGGTAGGCCTCCGTAAACCGGCGGGCCTGGGGCACGGCACCGGGCTCGGCGAGCAGGAAGAAGTCGGTCCAGATGCCTCCGGCCGGTGAACGGAACGGCGACGGCCTCATCGCGGGTGCTTGAATCGGCGGCACGGGATCGTGACTCCATGACGTTGCGGGATCGACGGCGATCTCTGTTGGACGGGTCGGTACGCATGCGTGCCGCCCAGCGGATGGTAGGGGCCAATCGAACCCCGTCCGGATGCGCACCGGGAATCCCGGCGTTCGTACATCTTTCTACGAGACGCGAGGAGTACCTGAGCTGGGGAAACGTCGTAGGCCATCGTGGGTGATCCAGCGTGGCGCAGGTGGGGTTGCGGATAAGAATGCACCGCGGGCGTAATAGATTACGTACGTAACGTGTTCGCCCGTCGTCCAGAGGGATCGCCATGGCCGTGGCCGCCACATCGAAGAGGACCCAGATCACGCGGCTTCGCTCGCGGATGCTCGCCGACGGCTTCGACACGGCCGCCATCTACTCGGCGATGATCAGCGTGTTCGGCTGCCGCCCGCGGGTGGCCTGGCGGCATGCGCTCGGCCTTTCGCAGAACGCCGTGGCCGACCGCTACAACATGCGGTTTACCAAGGTCGCGCGGGCGCCGATGACGGCTTCGCGGGTCAGTGCGTTCGAGCGCTGGCCGGAGGGCGGCGAGCGGCCTGGCCCTGGCGTACTGTGCAGTCTGGCCGAGCTGTACGGGGTCAGCCCCGCCGACCTGATCGACGATCTCGATCTGCGGAACACCCCGGAGCCGGATCGGCAGGCCCTCAAGGATCTGGTCGACAGGGGCGGCGCCGAGGTCGCGAAGACCGAGCCTGAGCGACGGCCGGATATCGCGTACCGTCAGGAAGGTAGCGAATCGGACGGCTCGGACGAACGGGCCGTGCGCGAGGTGGTGGTGATGGCCGCACACGAGGGCAGCGAGCACGCCGAGGGCGCTGAACGGCGCGACATCGGAGACGCCACGTTAGAACAGCTGCGCGCCGACGTCGTACTGCTCTCGCATGAGCGAATGACCGGCGACCCCTTCCCAATGTTCCAGGAGATGAGGCGCGTACGGCGGCGGATGT
>CALAED010000450.1 GCA_937891035.1 uncultured Thermomonosporaceae bacterium
CACAGCGAAGGGGCTGCGCCGGCGTCGGACTGGGGCGGGTGGGAGGCCGCCGGGGGCGGTGTGGCCACGTCCGGCTATTGACGTGATCACTGCCGCCTCTTAGGTTCGGGGCTCGAAAGGTCTCGTAAATTCTGCGAAACTTTCGAGCTGTCCGGACCACCGTGGTTCCGGCTCGCCGATCCGGAGGAGGTAACCCTCCCATGAAGCTTCGTTCGGCCCTGCTCCTCGTCCCAGCCACGCTCGCCCTGGCCGCGGCGCTGCTCGCGCCGGCCACGGCCGGCGGTGCGACGGCCCGCCCAGGGCATGCCCCGACCACGCTGCGTGAGCTGGCCAAGCAACAGCACATCAAGATCGGCTCGGCGGTCGACGTCGCCGCGCTCGCGGCCGAGGCGGACTACCGCAGGGTGCTCAACCGCGAGTTCAATAGCATCACCGCCGAGAACGCGATGAAGTGGGAGTCGATCGAGCCGCAGCGTGGCGTGTTCGACTGGTCGGGCGCCGACGCGATCGTCGCCAACGCGCGGCGCAACCACCAAGCCATCCGCGGCCACACGCTGGCGTGGCACAACCAGCTGCCCACCTGGATCACCGACAACGAGGCCAACTTCACCGCCGCCGAACTGCGCGGCATCCTGCGCCGCCACGTCATGACCGAGGCCGGCCGTTACCGCGGGCAGATCAGGGCCTGGGACGTCCTCAACGAGGCGGTGGCCGATGGCGGCGGCCTGCGGGACACGATCTGGCTGCGCAAGCTCGGCCCCGGCTACATCGCCGACCTGTTCCGCTGGGCGCACCAGGCCGATCCGCACGCCAAGCTGTACTACAACGACTACAACCTCGAATCGGACCAGGCCAAGTTCGACACCATGTTCCAGGTGGTGACCGACCTGCTGGAGGACGGCGTGCCCATCCACGGCGTCGGCTTCCAGGGGCATCTGGACATCCAGTTCAGCTTCCCCGACTTCGCCGGTCACATGAAGCGCATCACCGACCTCGGTCTCGAGGTGGCCATCACCGAGGCCGACGTCCGGATGTTCCTGCCGGTCACCGACGAGAAGCTCGCCACGCAGGCGTCGTACTACAGCCAGATGATGTCGGCCTGCATCGCCAACCGGCGCTGCACCGAGTACACCGTGTGGGGCTACACCGACCGGCACTCGTGGGTGCCCGGCTTCTTCGAGGGCCAGGGTGCCGCCTGCCTCCTCGACGAGAACCTGGCGCCCAAGCCCGCCTACGACGCACTGCTCGCGCTGGGCGGTAAGCGAACCTGATCACCCTCATGGCCTGATCATCTGATCGAACCACGGACCACCTCTCCGGCAGTTCCCCTCCCCGGCGCCGGCAGGTCGCGTACCTGCCGGCGCCGCGGCATGGCCGGGACCCATCAGAAAAGGCCCCCTTTTTAGTTAATGAAAGCGGTCATTTTATGAAAGCCGTGAAAGACCCTTTGAAAGTTTCGGAAATCTGCCGAAACTAATGTATCGCCACCCCATCAGTGCTGAACGGGGGGCACTCCGACCGACGGAGGAGGACAAGAGTGACCGCAATCCCCACCCACCCCAGGGGGCGAGGCGTCTTCGCCGCGCTCACGACCCTGGTGCTCACCGCGATTGTACTGACGATGGCAGGGGTCATCGCCGGAGTCATCACCGCCCCGGCCTCGCACGCGGCGTCCACGCTCGGCGCCGCGGCCTCGGAGAAGGGCCGGACGTTCGGCGCCGCAGTCGCCAACAACCATCTCGGTGAGGCCCCGTACGCCAGCACCCTCAACACCGAGTTCTCGGGCGTCACGCCAGAGAACGAGATGAAATGGGACACCATCGAGCCGGCCCAGGGCCAGTTCAACTTCGGGCCGGCGGACGCGATCGTCAACCACGCGCAGAGCCGCAACATGAAGATCCGCGGTCACACGTTGGTCTGGCACAGCCAGCTCGCCGGCTGGGTCAGCGGCATCTCGACCGGCACCGCGCTCACGACCGCGATGCGCAACCACATCAACGGCGTCATGGCCCACTACGCCGGCGACATCGTGTATTGGGACGTCGTCAACGAGGCGTTCAACGAGGACGGCACCCGCCGGCAGTCGGTCTTCCAGCAGCGGATCGGCAACGGCTACATCGAAGACGCCTTCCGCACCGCACGCGCCGCCGACCCGAGCGCCAAGCTGTGCTACAACGACTTCAACATCGACGGCCAAAACGCCAAGAGCAACGCCGTCTTCCAGCTGGTGAGCGACTTCAAGGCGCGCGGCGTGCCGATCGACTGCGTCGGGCTCCAGGGGCACTTCATCGTCGGCCAGATCCCGGGCGACATTCAGGCCAACATTCAGCGGTTCGCCAACCTCGGCGTGGACGTCAACATCACCGAGCTGGACATCCGGATGCCCACCCCGGCGAGCGCCGCCAACCTGCAGACGCAGGCCAACAACTACGCCACGGTCGTCAACGCCTGCCTCGCGGTCGCGCGCTGCACCAGCATCACCGTCTGGGGCATCCCCGACAAGTACTCCTGGGTGCCCAGCACCTTCCCCGGACAGGGCGCGCCGCTGCTGTTCGACGACAACTACAACAAGAAGCCCGCCTACAACTCGACGCTGACCGCGCTGGGCGGCACCTCGAGCAGCCCGCCCACCACTCCGCCGACCACGTCTCCGCCCACGACTCCCCCGCCGGGCGCGTGCCGGGTGACGTACGCGATGAGCACTTGGAACACCGGCTTCACCACCAACATCACGATCGCCAACACGGGCAGCACCGCGATCAACGGCTGGTCGCTGGTGTTCACCCTGCCCAGCGGGCAGGCGATCACCTCGGGCTGGAACGCCACCTACTCGCCGGCCAGCGGCCAGGTGACCGCCAGGAACGTCTCCTACAACGGCACCATCGCCGCCGGCCAGTCGACCGGCATCGGCTTCCAGGCCACCCACACCGGCAACACCGGCAGGCCGGCCTCGTTCACCCTCAACGGCGCCGCCTGCACCGTCGCCTGACGCGACGGCCCGCCCAGGATCGCACCACCGTTCGGCCGGGCCGGGCGGCGACGCCATCGCGCTCCGCGTCGCCGTCCGGCCCGCCGGCCGCCGGCCCGCCGGCGCTGAACGAGCGTCAGCGGGGGACCGTCGTGGCCTCCTCCTCGATGACCTCGGACAGGGCCGGCTCGCGCTCCTTCGCCAGCTTGCTCGGCCACCACAGGTGCCGGCCCACGTCGAGGTTGAGGGCGGTCACCAGAACGGACCGGACGACGAAGGTGTCGAGCAGCACACCGAAGGCCACCACGAAGCCGAGTTCGGTGACGAACACCAGCGGCAGTGAGCCCAGGGCGGCGAACGTGCCGGCCAGCACCGCGCCCGCGGACGTGATCACGCCGCCGGTGGCGGCCAGGCCGATGAGCGCGCCGCGTCTCGTGCCGTGTTGCCGCGCCTCCTCGTGCACCCGGGTCATCAAGAAGATGTTGTAGTCGACGCCCAGCGCGACGAGGAACACAAATCCCCACAGGGGGAACGACGGGTCCGCGCCGGCGAAGTCGAAGACGTGGTTGAAGACCAGCGCGCTGACCCCGAGCGCCGCGCCGAAGGACAACACCACCGTGGCGACCAGGATCAGCGGCGCCAGCAGCGCGCGCAGCACCAGCGACAAGATGATGAACACCACGACCAGCACGATCGGCACGACGAGGTTGCGGTCGTGCCGGGACGCGGCGTTGACGTCCATGGTCACCGCGCTGCCGCCGCCGACCTTGGCGTTCGCCCCCGGCACCGCGTGCAGCGTGGTGCGGGCCCGTTCGATCGTGTCGAAGGCGGCCTTGCCGTCGGGGACCGCGTTCAGGGTGCCTTCGACGTAGGCGTACCCGCCGCGCGTCACCGGTTGGGTCACGCCGGTGACGCCCGGCACGCCGGCCAGAGCGGCGGCCATCCGCGGCGCGCTCTGGGCCGCGCCGATCACCTGGATCGGGTTGCCGGCGCCGCCCGGGAAGTGCCTGCTCAGCACCTGCTGACCGACGACCGAGTCGGGGGTGGTACGGAAGGCCTCGCTGTTGGACAGGCCGTCCGCCCTGAGCCCGGTCATGCCGAACGCCAGCGCGCCGAGGACGACGGCGGTCACCACCCAGGTGAGCCGGGGCCGGAGGGCGATCCGCCGGCCGATACCGGCCCACACGCCGCGCTCAGTGGGCTCCGCGGAGCCGTACCGCGGGCGGACCGGCCAAAACAGCCAGCGCCCGAAGATGACCAGCAGCGCGGGCAGCAGCGTGACCATCGCGCACAGCCCCACCCCGACGCCGATCGCCATCACCGGGCCGAGGCTCTTGGTGGAGTTGAGCTCGGCCACCAGCAGCACGAGGAGGCTCACGATGACCGTGGCGCCGCTGGCGATGATCGCCGGCCCGGCCCGGCGCAGCGCGAACGCCATCGCCTCGTGCCGGTCCTTGTGCCTGCGCAGCTCCTCCCGGTAGCGGGCGATGAGGAGTAGGGCGTAGTCGGTGCCGGCGCCGAAGACGAGCACCGTCAAGATGAACGCGCTTTGCCCGTTCACCGTCAGGCCGGCGTGCGCGGCCAGCAGATAGATGACGGCCTGCGCCGCGGTCAGCGAGACGAACACGACCACGAGCGGCAGCGCCCACAAGACCGGGCTGCGATAGGTCAGCAGCAAGATGACGATGACGATGGCAGCGGTGATATAGAGCAGCGTCGAGTCGAAGCCGGAGAAGACCTCGCCGAAGTCGCCCGAATAACCGGCCGGGCCGGTGACGTGCGATGACATCCCCGCCGCGTTCGTCCCGGCGATGCTCCGCATCTCCCCGATGACCGGCGGCAGCGCGTCCCAGCCCTCGTCGCTGGGGAACCTGACCTGCGCGACGGTCTGCAGCGCCTGCCCGTCCTTGGACTTCACCGGGCCCACCACTTGGACCACGTGGTCGACGCCGCGCAGCCGCGGCACGTCGCTCGTGGCCTTGGCGACATCGGCGGCCGTGATGGGTGCGCCGCCGCGGTCGTACACGATCAGCGCGGGATAATCGTCACTCGACCTGAACTGCTCCGACAGGTTGAGGACCTGCGTCGACTCGGCGTTGTTGGGCAGCCAGCTGGACGCCTCGTTCTTCTGTGCCCCGGTCAGCTTCCCCGCGAGCGGCGCGGCGATCGCGAGGATCACCAACCAGAAGACGACGACGATCCACTTTGTCCAGCGCCCGCACGGCAGGCCGGCCATCCGGCTCGCGTTCATCGGACCCCCTGTTCCGACTCTCCCCGTTGCCCCTGTGTACCCGTGTGCCCTTGTACCCCTGTGACCTGCTTCGGGGGCTTGGCGATTCAAATCCTAATTTGTCCCAAATTGATCGTGAACGCGGCCGCAACGGCGAGCCGATTTCGTCACTGGCGTGGCAGGTGTGACAGGAGTGGCACATCACCACTTATCAGCGGACGCGCAGCGGGGCGGCGGGCCGCGAGCGGTCACGTCCGTATTGTGCGCGGGCCGGAACGACGAGAGCCTGACGGTGATGGAGACCAAGGAGACGCTCATCGACGTCAGCGATCTCGTGCTGCCGGCCCGCTTCGGCGCGCGCGGCCAGCCGCACGACACCTTCACTTTGCTGCGCCGGGAATCCCCGGTGCATTGGTGCGAGCCGGACCGCTACCCGGGCTTTTGGGCGGTGACCCGGCACCGCGACGTCAAGGACATCTCGCTCGACTACGAACGCTTCAGCTCGCGCGGCCCGGTGCTGCTGGCCCCGCTGGCCGCGCCGCCGGTCGAGGAGTCCCTGCTGGGCGCGGGCGCCGGCGGCGCGAACACGATCCTCGGCACCGACCCGCCCGAGCATCGCGACTACCGCGAGATCGCGCGGCCCTACTTCCGGCCGAGCGTGCTGCGCCGCCTCGAAGACCGCGTACGCGAGATCTCGCGCGCACTGCTCGATCAGCTGGCCGGCAAAGAGCACCTGGACTTCGTCACCGACCTCGCCGCCTGGCATCCGCTCCGGATGCTGTGCGAGATCCTGGGCATCGCCCGGCGGGACGAGCGAATACTGCTGCGGCTGTCCAACGAATTCATGGGAAACGCCGACCCGGAGTTCCGCCGGCCGAAGGACGCCCCCGCCGCCCGTGAGTTCGGCACGTACATCACCCGCCTCATCGCCGACCGGCGCGCCACGCCGAAAGACGATCTGGCCGGCGTGCTGGCGCGCGCCAGGCTGCGTGGCGAGCCGATGTCCGACCTCGACACGGTGCTCTACCTGATGATCATCGCAGTGGCCGGGCACGACACGACCCGCAGCGCCATCGCCGGTGGCATGCTCGCCCTCATCGACAATCCCGATCAGCTGCGCCTGCTGCGCGAGCGTCCCGAACTGTGCGGCCGGGCCGCCGACGAGATCGTCCGCTGGACCTCCCCGGTCGTGCATTTCCTCCGCACGGCGACGGAGGACTGTGCGGTCGGCGGGCGGCGCATCCGCGCCGGCGAGCGGCTGGCGCTGTTTTATCCGTCGGCCAACCGCGACGAGGACGTCTTCGCCGACCCCTTCGCCTTCCGCGTCGACCGCTCCCCCAACCCGCATCTGGGCTGGGGCTTCGGCGAGCACTACTGCCTCGGCGCCAACCTGGCCCGGATGGAGATCCGCGTGCTGCTGGAGGAACTGGTGCCCCGGCTTGAGTCGGTACGGCTCGCGGGCGACCCGCGGTGGATGGCCAGCCGCGTCATCTGCGGCCCCAAGCACCTGCCCATCACCTGGCGGTTGGCATGATCAGCGAAGTCAGCCTGTACGACGGCCGGACGCTGCTCGGCCGGGCGGCCGGCGGCACCCTCCTCATGGCCTCCCTGATCGCGATCTTCACCGCGGTGGGTCCGCGACAGTGGTATCTGTTCGCCGTCAGCGCCTTCTTCGGTCTGATCGGTGCGCTCTTGGCGGCGCTCGCCATCGGCCAGCCGCGCCGGCTCACGCTGTCGCGCGCTGGACTCACCTACCGCACCCGGAAGGCGACCGAAGAGATCCCGGCCGCGGCGATCCGGGCGCTTGGCGTCACCATGGTCGGCAAACTGCACTTCATCACCCTCTGGTACGACCCGGCGGCCGTGCCCGAACTGCCGGCCGAACTCGCCGACT
>CALAED010000451.1 GCA_937891035.1 uncultured Thermomonosporaceae bacterium
GGGCGGCGAGCCAGCGCCCGATGATGGTCTCGCTCTCGCCGCCCGCCCCTCCGTCGAGCCAATACGCGTAATTGTTCGCCGTGTCGACGAGGGTGCCGCCCCGGTCCACGAACCGGTCGAGGATGGCGAAGGATGTGGCCTCGTCGACGCGAGTGCCGAACCACATCGCGCCGAGGCTGACCGCGCTGACGACGGTCCCGTCGGCGAGGGTGCGCTGTTGCATGGTGATCGAGATGTCCCTTCGGTGTCCTGCTCCGTGGCGACGCGGAACGGCGGCGACGCGTGTGCGCGCCCCTACACGTACCCGAGATGGACGAGTGGGCGACCGGCCGTACGACGGCGGGTTCGGCGGACGCGGGTTACGGGGAGGTCGTGATCGTGCCGTGGAGTGCTTTGAGGGCGGCGACGTAGATCTCGGAGAAGGTCGGGAAGGGCTGGATGGTGTCGCGCAACACCGCGATCGGCACCTTCGCGCGAATGGCCAGCGTGGCCTGCTGCAGCCACTCACCGGCCTCGGGGCCGAGAGCGTAGGCGCCGGTCAGCCGCTCGCCGTCGGACAGCAGGGTCAAAAAGCCGTTGGACTGGGCGTAGGCGCGCGTGTATGTCGCGGTCTTGGCCACCCCCGACACCGGGACGGTGGCGGTGAACCTGGCCTCCGCGGCGCCGACGGCAGCCGCCTGCGGGTCGGTGTAGACGACGTCGGGTATGGCCTCGTAATTGGCCTCGCGAGGTTTGCCGAGGATGTTGTCGGCGACGACATCGCCCTGATATTTGCCGACATGGGTGAGCAGCCGCACGCCGGTGACGTCGCCGATCGCCCACAGCCGCTCACCGGCACGCAGCCGCGCGTCGACGTGGATCCCGTGCCCGTCGGCCCGGACGCCGACCGTTTCCAGGCCGAGCCCATCCGTGCGCGGACGCCGTCCGGTGGCCACCAGGAGGCGGTCGCCGCGCAGCTCGGCGCCGTTGTCGAGGGCCAGCACGTAGTCCTCGCCCGCGCGCTTGGCGCCGGTCGCGCGCACCCCAAGCAGCAGCTCGATGCCGTCGGCGCGCAGCGCGTCGCCGAGCGCCTCGCCCAGCGGCGCCGGCAGCCGGGCGAGCAGGTGGGCGGCGGAGTTGACCACGGCCACGTCACCGCCCAGCCGCCGTACGGCCTGGGCCATCTCGACGCCGACCGGCCCGCCGCCCAGGACGATCAGGCGGCGGGGGACGGCCTTCATGCCGGTGGCCTCGCGGCTGGTCCAGATGCCGTCGAGGTCGCGCAGGCCCGGGACGGGCGGGACAACGGGGTCCGAGCCGGTCGCGACGACGACATGCCGGGCGGTGTGGCGCTCGCCATCGACCTCGACCACGCCGGTGCCGGCGAGCCGGCCGGTCCCGCGCAGCAGGGCGATGCCCTTGTCCGCCAGCCAGCCTTGCTGGCCGGCGTCGGAGTAATCGGAGACCATGAAGTCACGCCAGGCCAGCGCCGCCCCGGCGTCGACCTGCGCGGAGGCCGCCGCGTCGCGCGCCCCCTGCACGGCCTCGCCGGGGCGCAGCAGCGTCTTGGACGGGATGCAAGCCCAGTACGAGCACTCGCCCCCGACCAGGTCGCGCTCGACCAGCGCGACGCGCAGGCCGCCGTCGGCCAGTTCGCCGGCGCAATGCTCGCCCGGCGCGCCGCCTCCGATGACGATGACGTCGAAGTCGCTCATGCGCCCGCCCTCGGACGCTCCATGTATCGCGCGTACCGGTTCGGAGCGCCCTGCCCGAGCTCCCCGTACCTGTCCTCGCCACGACGCAACGAGGTCGTCGGCATGCGAGCACCCCCTCTGTCGGTTCTGAGGTCCACACTCACGCCACCCGCCGCGGAAGTCCACAAAGACCGCATCAAAGCGCTCGGGAACCAGCGGCGGCCGTGCCGGCCCTCCTTTCCGAGCGAGTGACCCTGGTAGCCCTCGGCAAACACGTGATCATAGGGGAGTGCCCGCCCTTGGCGGGGCGCTTCCCTCCACAACGGCACGGGCTCTGAGCTGGCCGGCCTCCTTAAGCAGCGGCCTGCATCGGTCCATTCGCCCTTGATCCGGCGGCCTTCGCGATCCGGGTCAGCATGCGGGGCGGACAGATTCCGCGCATCGCATCCGGTCGGCCCGGATTACCGGCGAACAGCATGCGCACCCAAAGGTCGCCCCATCGGCGATGACACCATCCAGGAATAAAATCCACGGTCCGCAGGAAATTTTCCTCATAGCGGTAACTCGCGGTCCGATTTGTGCGTTAGCGGTCAACCTTTGTGCGCCCAGTGCTAATGACAAGCAACTGATCGCCTTCTAACTTGAGCGTATCCGCATCGCACCCCGCGAGGAGAGATCCTAGATGAGGAAGACCAGTCGGGCCACCATCAGATTCCTCACCGTACTCAGTGTGTTCCCACTCGCATTCGGCCTGTTCGGCGGGATGGCCTCCGCCGCCACGGCATCGACGCAACAGACAAGTGTCGTCGCCACTCCCGACCGGCACTGCTGCTAACAGTTCCTCTCACCAGCCCGTACAGAGTCGTATCAAGTCGGCAGGATCGGTGACGTCCTAGAACCTTGACGCCCTCAACGCGGCAATCCCCCGATACCCCGTAGTGGGCCGCGCAAATAGGCTGTCGGTTCGCGTGGCACCGATCCTGCGCTTTTCCCGTGCGAACGCACGAATGGGTCATCACCGATATCTCCGCCGGCCCAGGCCAGGGATCGCATCCCTGGCCTGGGCTTTTGCATGTATGAATTAGGTCGACGGAAACGGCGTCAGCCAGCCCGCGCCAGTGAACACAGGAGCCCGTCTGTGAGTGACTGGTTTCGTATGCTCCTGTCCAAGAGGAAATCGGCGTCTTGAGCGTGGCTGGCCCAGGCTGGAGATCACCCTTGGTTGTCCACTCGATCGGGCACGCGACGGGCACGCTCACGGCTCCCGCGCATATCTCGCGTCCTCGGCAGATTGCTTCAGGCGGGTCTCGTGGGACGGCCGCGCGTGGGACACTCTGTACAGTCGGTCACGGGAGGCGATGATGACCACGAGCAGCGCGGACTCTTGGCCCGGGCAGCCGGAGCGTAGCTTGGTGTCGCTCGATGAGCTAGCGCGGCGCAAGCACGTCCAGCCGATCCGGTCGGCCGAGGATCTCGCCCAAGACGACGTGTTCGACAGTGACGAAGAGCTGGACGCCTTCCTCGCGCACGTCTATGCAGCACGTCGCGCCGACCTGACCTGATCACCCGTGGATCGTGTAATCCTCGACACCGACGTGTCCTCCCTGAGTCTGAAGCGCCGACTTCCGCCATCAGTGATGGCGCAACTCCTCGGCAAGCAGCCGTGCATCACCTTCGTGACGCTCGGCGAGTTGGTCCAGTGGGCTGAACTCCGGCAGTGGGGTCGGCGCAACCGTGAGGCGTTGGGCCACTGGCTCGATGGCGTCATCGTCCTCCCGTACACAGATGACGTCGCCCGGACCTGGGGCCAGATCTCCGCGTACGCCATTCGGCGCGGTCGGCCGCGACCTGCCAACGACTCATGGATCGCGGCGTGTGCCCTGACTTACGGACTCTCGCTGGCGACGCTGAACGTCAAAGACTTCGAAGACTTCGCCGAACACGAGGGTCTGACCCTGATCGGCCCATAACCGCCAGCATCAGCCTGGGAATCCCATCTGTACGCCAACAATCACCCAGTAGCATCCCTGGCCTGGGTTGTTGGCGCGTGGAGCGGGTGACGGGAGTTGAACCCGCGTGACCAGCTTGGAAGGCTGGGGCTCTACCGTTGAGCTACACCCGCGCGGCGTCCGGCGCAGACGCCACCCGCGTAGCGTACCGGCTCTGGGGGCCGCTTCGCCCGCGCGGCGCCAGGTCGGCTGTCCGCCATGGCATGGTTGCTGGGGTGAGGGAGGATGATCTGCTCCGGCATCTGGCGGGTTTGCGGCGGGCCAATGTGGGAGGCCGGCGGGCGCCGCACAAGCCGCTGCTGCTCTTGTGGCTGTTCGGCCGGTTCGCGGCGACCGGGACCAGCGCGGTCGCGTACGCCGAAGCGGAAGAGCCGGTCAGCCGGTTGATCAATGAGTTCGGCCCGCCCATGACGAGCGCGTCGGCGGCGCGCCGCCGCGCCGCGATGCCGTTCGTGCATCTCGAGCGCGAGCTGTGGCAGTTGACCGATGGCTCCGGCGCCGAGATCGGAACCAATGCGCCAGATCGGGGCGGGTGGCTCGTCGAGGTTCTCGCGGTTGGGCGGCTGCGGCCGGCCGTTGAACGGCTCATCGCCGTGCCGGAGACGCTGGCGAGGGCCGCACGGCTATTGCTGGAGCGGCATTTCACGCCGGCGCTCGCCGAATTGATCTGTACGGCAGTGGGCCTGGACATCTCCGCGCCAGAAGCCGCCACGCCGAAGCCCCGTCGCCGGGCCGGGTTCGCCGAGCAGGTGTTGCGGGCGTACGCGTACACGTGTGCCATGTGCGGCTTCGACGGCGCCCTCGGCCGTAACCCGGTCGGTCTGCAGGCGGCGCACGTGCGCTGGCACAGCCAACAGGGCCCGGACGAGGTCGATAATGCCGTCGCGTTGTGCGTCCTCCACCATGCGTTGTTCGACCTCGGGGTGCTCGGCCTCACATTGGATCACCGTGTCAGGGTCTCCGGGTTGTACGTGGCCCGCAGCGACGCCGGCCGGGCGGTCCACGGGCTTGCCGGCCGGCCGCTCAGCGCGCCACAGCCCGGTCAGCCAAGGATCGACGCCTCGTACGTGAACTGGCACGTCAAGCAGGTTTTCAAAGGCCATGAATCCGCGGCCTGACGGGTTACCCGCGGCGCCGACGTGCTGCCATCTGGCGGCCAGAGCAGCGCGGAATCCGCACGAAGGGGCTGGTCGCGGGCGGCGTTCACGCCATCGTGCCGCTGCGCCGGCGGTGGGGCGTCAAGGCTGGCAGCGTTTCATGCCCTCTGGGGAGTAACACGATGGGTGCCCGTAGCTGCTCAGGATGCTTTGGCCGGCGCCTACGGTCATGAAGTTCAAGAAGCTGAAGGCGAGGGATTCGGACGCCGGTACGCCGCTGGTGTATGCGTATTCGATATCCGTGAAGGGATAGGTGTCGGCGCTGATGGTTTCGATGGATGGAGCCTGCCCGCCGATCTCCAGGGTGTGCAGGCCGGTGGAATTGTCGGCGGCGACCAGTTCACCGTAGCCGATGGCGCCCGGCAGCCGTGCCACGGTCTTGAGCACCTCGCTCGTTCTGCTGAGCTCGCAACGGATTATCGTGTCCTGTTTGGAGTCTTTGTTCACGCAGTCTCTAGAGGTGAACGCGGGTTCTCCTTGTCCCTCAAGGATGCGCCGGCGGAACAGGTCACGGGTGCCGGAGTTGGCATCGCGGCTGATGAGTCGGATGGGGAGATCAGGTCCGCCCACCTGCTTCCAATTGATGATGTCTCGCCCAGTGAAGATGGCACGTATCTGCTCGATCGTGAGGTCCTTGATGTTCACTCTGTCATTGACAACGAGAGCGAAGGCGACGACGGCCACCCGGCGTTCCCTCAGCTCGGAATAACTGACCGGCTTGGGTCCATCGGAAAGAGCGATCATGGCTGACGAACTGTCCATGTCCGCGTTCGCGAGTTCCCGCACTCCCTCGGTGCTGCCGCGCGCTTCTACTCTGATTTCAGAATTAGGACAGTCCCTCATGTACTGATCGGCAAGTTGTTCCATCGCGGGGGCGAAAGCGGTCGAACCAACGACCTTTAAATCTCCCGTGACGCAACCCATGGGCGTCGAATCGGGCTGGCGAAAGATGATGATGGAGGCGAGCGCGACGAGACCCGCGGCGAGCGCGCCCATGACGCCCAGTGCGGCTTTGCTGAACGAGCGCGGCTTGTCGTCGACCGACATGCTACGGGTGCGCTTGATCTCGCCGCCCTGGATGTCGCCGGTGACGTCGATCTCGCTGCCGACGTGACCGCCGCTGAGCAGCACGAGCAGCTTGAAGTACCGCTCTTCGTTGAGCGGAACCCGCGGCAGCCGGATCGTGTTGCCGTTGACCTGCATGCCGCCCGAGCCATTGCCAGGTGCGAAGTGACGAAGCAGGTGCGTGGCCTTGGGATCGGGAATGACATCGACCTCTTCGACGGTGCGCCCCGCGAATTCAACGGTGAGGCCATGGTTCTTGTCGGGATTTGTATAGTCGTGTTCCGCGATGGCGCCGGTGCCGTCGTTCTCGATGCGTAGCAGGACGAGGCTGGCATTGGTCGTGCGGGGAAGCTTGGTGGTGAGGCGGACGAGTCGTCTCCGCGTTCCTTGCCTATCCCGGCCTTCGCCGCCGATCGCGGTGTCCATCTGCACGCGATAGCCGATCCGTTTGCCGCGCGGCGAACGGCGCTGATATATCGCGCCGACGGTAGGCACCACAAGGCCGAAAACGGCCGTGACCATGGCCACGATGTTTTCTGGAGTGAACCAGTTCACGTTCGCCACCCCCCTGCGTAACAACGGAGAATTCCCCGGATTTGGGCGTCAAGCGGCGATTACCCCCTTACCTGCATTCTTCACGGTATGGGAGGACACTTCAAATGCGAGTCGCTGACTCGATTTGTCACCTGTTGTTCAACGAGAGTTCGTCGACTCTCGAGAAGTCACTCGATCGGCCGGCGTTTGAGGAAGCCCGAAACGATCCGCCGACGGAAACCGTTATCCGGGCGGCCGGCCTACGGGTCACGGGCCATCTATCAGGGGCATATGGGCGGACGTTCCTTCGGCGCCGGGTGGTGCGGTATGAGGAATGCCGGCTGCGCCATGAGGTCTCCTGGCCGCGGGTGGCTGTGACACGCCGATGCCCCGGCCTGGGTCGTGGAGGCCATCGGAAAGGTCATTGGGCGGCCGCCGGAGTCCACCCGCGAGCGATGGCGGCCGGCAGGGCATCCGGCGCGCCTTGGTCGCCGCGTACGGGGTGCGGGATGGCCGGTGAGCCAGTCCCGTTCGTCCACGTTCAGACACGTTCGGCCGGAAGGGCGCCAAGCGCCGACAACGTCACATCCGCGCTTGCGCCGGGAGCCGGACTCATGGCCCCGAATCGGCGTTCATGTCGGCCGATGCAGGTGCCGGTCAGCG
>CALAED010000452.1 GCA_937891035.1 uncultured Thermomonosporaceae bacterium
GGGGGGGGGGGAGGCGGGGCTGGGCACGGGCCGAAATGTAGCCGCCCGCCGTGGGCGTCGCCAAACGCCCCGTGCTTGCTTCGCTGGAGTAACGAATTAACCCGGCGTCTTCCTTGGCGTCGCCGCTCCGTGGCATGGTACGCGCGAATACCGTCGGGCCTCACGGGGAGAGCTGCCGTGCACGTGACCTTCCTCCGTACCCGCGCCGCCCGCGCGGGGCTGATCCTCGTCGCGCTCGGCGCGGTGGCCGCCGCTCCGCTCGCCGTGCCCGACGCGCGGCCGGCCGGCGCCGTGACCATCGCCGGGGCGCGCACCCTGAGCGACAAGGTCGCCGTCACCTGGGAGGACTCGACGGCGTCACGGCGGACGACCGACGTGCACCTGCTCGCCTGGAACGACTTCCACGGCAACCTCGAGCCCGCCGGCCTGAACATCTACGGCAGGTTCGCCGGCGGCGCCGCGTACTTGGCCAAGGCGGTGCACGACAAGCAGGCGCAGTACGGCCGCCGGCACGCGAGCGTGGTCGCCGGCGACAACATCGGCGCGAGCCCGCTGGCCGACGGTTTGTTCTTCGGCGAGCCGGCGACGGTCGTCAGCAACTTCCTGAAGGTCGACTTCGCCTCCGTCGGCAACCATGAGTTCGACAAGGGCAAGGACGAGTTGCTGCGGATCCAAAACGGCGGCTGCCGGGCCGAGGGCTGCACCGGCGCGCCGTACGCGGTCCCCGGCAAGGATGACCCGGTGCGGACCTACCCGGGCGCGGACTTCCAGTACCTGGCCGCCAACGTCGTCGACTCCGCGACCGGCAAGACGCTTTTGCCCGCCGACGGGGTCAAGAACTTCCGTGCGACCAGCGGGCGGTCCATCCGGATCGGCTTCATCGGCGAGGTCCTGCGGGCGACGCCGACGATCGTGACGCCGGCCGGCGTGGCCGGGCTCACCTTCGTCGACGAGGCGGAGGCGGCGAACAAGGCCGCGGCCCGGCTCGCCCGCCAGGGCGTGCACGTCCCGGTGCTCGTCATTCACCAGGGCGGCCTGCAGAACCCGGCGCCGGCCACGCCCAACGGCTGCGCCGGCAACCTGGCCGGCAGCGACATCGAGAAGATCGTGCAACGGCTCGACCCGGCCATCAAGATCATCGTCTCCGCGCACACCCACGCGGAGTACCGCTGCACGATCACCGTCAACGGTGTCACCCGGCTGGTCACCAGCGCGGCGTCCTTCGGCCGGATCCTGAGCGACATCAAGCTCATCATCGACGACAAGACGGGCCGGCTCGTCGCCGCCGACGCGACCAACTCGATCGTGGAGAACGCGCTCAACACGCCGGGGCCGGGCGTCATCCGGCAGGACGACCCGTCCAAGGCCGACCCGACGGTGGCCGCGATCGTCAAGCAGTACGTCGACGCCTCGGCGCCGCTGGCCAACCGGGTGATCGGCAAGGTCCAGGGCGACCTGACCAGGGTGCCGACCGCGCTCGGCGAGACCACGTTGGGCGACGTGATCGGCGACGCGCAGCTCGCGGCGACGGCGGACCCGGCCACGGGCGGCGCCCAGCTGGCCCTGATGAACCCCGGCGGGGTACGGGCCGACCTGCTCGCGTCAAGCATCTCCTCGGGCGGCGAAGAGGTCGGCGAGGCCACATACGGTGAGGCGTTCACGGTGCAGCCGTTCGGCAACAGCCTGGTCACCAAGACGATGACCGGAGACATGCTGCGCCGGGTGCTGGAGCAGCAGTTCGTCGGCTGTGGCGGCCAGACGACGCAGCGGGTCCTGCAACCGTCGGCGACGCTGACCTACCAATCCAACCCGGCCGCCGTCGCGTGTGCCGACAAGATCGGCGAGATCAAGGTGAACGGCACGGTCGTGACCCCGGCGACCAGCCTGCGGGTGACGATGAACAGCTTCCTCGCCGCCGGCGGCGACGGGTTCACGGTCTTCAACGAGGGCACCGACGCGCTCGGCGGCGCGCAGGACATCGACGCCCTCGCCGCCTACCTGACCGCCGCCGGGGCCGGCGGGCTCCCCGTCCCGGCCACCGACCGGATCGTCCCCATCCCCAGCGGCGGCTGACCGCCCGCTCGCCGCCCTGCGCGGCTCGTGGTCTGATCCGGGGGTGCCGTCAGCCGAGCCGGGCGGTGATGGCCAGCGCGCTTGGCCGGGTCAGTGTGACGGCGGCGATGTGATCGACCGAGGTCGAGATCGTGGCCCCCCAGGTGCCCTGGCCGTGCGCGACGCTCATGGTGCCGAGGGGGATCGGCTGTCCGGCATGGGTGATGAGCCGTACGGCGTAGTCGCCGGACACATCGCCGGTGCGGACCATCATGAGGATCCAGGAGGGTTGCCCCTCGCAGGCGATCAGGTACCCGGCGGGGGTCGCGCTTTGGGTCATCAGCGGCACGGCGCGGATGTACTGGCCGTGGGCGGTCGCGAGGGTGGCGCGGTAGCCGGCGGCCAGCTCCCGGTCGTCATCGGTCCGCCACCAAAGCGCGCCGCCCACGAGGCCGGCGATCGTGACCGTCGTGGCCAGCCTGAGCAACGTCCTGCGCCATCTCGCCGTACGCGGCCCCGCACGTGACGACGGGCGGACGCGATGGGGCGACGCCGCGTATGGTGACGCCCCGGCAGGCGACGACGCCTCCGCGTACAGCGGTGCCTCCGCCTCGGCCGATGACCGCGCCTGCGCCGAGAACGTCGCGGGCGGCGACGGCCACGCCGGCGGCGCGTCGGGCAGCGCCGAGGGCAGCGTTGAGGGCAGCGCTCCCGGTAGAGCCCCGGGCGACGTGGGGGGCAGCGCCGACAGGCCGTGGGCCTCGCGCGGTGTCTCGCCGGTCAGGCCGCCCAGCACGCGCGTCTCGAAGCCAGGTGGCGGTTCGCGTTCGGGCGCGAGCAGGAGCAAGGAGTCGGCCGCGGCCGACGCCGACACCAAAGTGCCGCGGCAGGGCGTGCAGCGGGCGAGGTGCCCGAGGAGCCGCGCCCGTTCGTCGCCGGCGGCCACACCGATGGCCAGTTCGGGTATCAGCTGGTCCATCCGTACACAGTCCGGCCGCTCAGCCATCGGTCACCCCCAACATGTCTCGGAGCCGGGCGAGACCGCGACGGATCCGTGTCTTCGCGGTGCCGAGGGGAATGTCCTCCCGCTCGGCTATCTCCCTGGCGGTGAGCCCGTAGTAAACCGACAGGACGATTGAGGTGCACTGCTCGATGGGCAGCTCGCGCAACGCGGACTTGACCAGGTCGATGTCCTCGAAACCGGTGTCAGCCGTCCCGCCGTCCCGAGCGGTCAGCGAGGCGATGAGCAGGTGCGGGTCGATGGGCAGCTCGTGGCGCAGCCGGATGGCGTCGATGGCGAGGTTGCGCGTGATGGTCAGCAGCCAGGTCGACACCCTGCTTCGTCTCGGGTCGTACGCCGCGGCGTGCCGCCAGACCCGCAGAAAGGCCTCCTGGGCCACCTCCTCGGCGATCGCCGAGGAGCCGACGATCGAGTACGCGAGACCGTACACCCTGGCCTGGTACCGGCGGACAAATACGGCGGCGGTGTCCGTATCACCAGACGCCATTCCAGCGAGCAGTGATTCATCGGAGAGAGTCCCCACTCTTCGAATTACGGACGAGGCAACCCCAAAAGGTTCACGGCCCGACTGAATCTCTGACGACGTCTGGGCCGTATCAACCGCACAAGACCATCACAACGAGGAGGAGAGACGGATGCGACCGCGGTACACGATGCCGAGCATCATGGGAGCCGCATTCCTGGTCGCGGCCCTCGCGGGCTGCGGCGGAAGCTCGGACGCGTCGAGCGACGACCAAGGATCCGGCGGGCAGCCAGCCGGCGGCGGGCAGCAGGGTAGCGCGGCTCTCACCATCACCGAACCAAAGGATGGCGCGACCGTAACACTGCCCTTCACTGTCAAATACACCACCAGTGAGGAGCTCGGCTCACCGGACTCCGGCAAGAACCACGTGCACGTCTTCCTTGATGGCAAGTCCACCGAATACACGGTCGTGCCGACCAACTCCCACGAGATCAAGAATGCGCCCGCCGGGCAGCACACAATCGACGTCGCCCTGCAGCGCGCCGACCATTCGCCCGTCGGCCCGACCGCGAAGGTCACGGTCAACATCACGGGTGCGGGCACCGGCGGCGGTGGCGACACCGGCGGCGGTGGCGGCGGTTACGACTACGGTTACTGACGAATTCTGACCAATGTTCTGACGGGCTCCGATGTTACCGATGGTTTCTCATGGTCACTGAGCGATTGAGGCGGTCCTCCGGGTCGGGTAACCCCGAGGACCCGGAGGTGGTCCAGCGGTACTCGCGCCCGGTGCGCTGGTTTCACGCCGGCATCTACCTGAGCGTCCTGATCCTGCTGGGCACGGGCTGGTGGTTGTTCGCCGGAAAGGAGGGCGACCCCAGCCCGCTCGCCCGGCTGGTCGGGATGGCCGACATCACCCTGCACAAGGACGTCGGGTGGGCGCTGGTCGCGCTCGCCGGGGCCGGCATCCTGGTTGGCCCGCGCGCGGTCCGCACATTCGTTGTCGAGTCGCTGCGGTTCCGCAAGCGGGACGGGCACTGGTTCATCGCGTGGCCGGCGGCGCTGCTGACCGGCCGGTTCAAGCGGCATGAAGGGCACTTCGATCCCGGTCAACGGATCATGAACATCCTGTTGACGCTCGGTCTCCTCGTCGTGGTGGGGAGC
>CALAED010000453.1 GCA_937891035.1 uncultured Thermomonosporaceae bacterium
GGCTGCGCGCCCGCACGATGGAACGAGCCAGGGCGCGCCGGCCCGCCGCGCCGCCGTGCCCCGGCTACGCCGAGCCGTACGCCGCCCAGGTCTCGATGCTCGACTCGCTGCTCGGCGGGCTGGCCGACGCGGATTGGCGCGCGAACGTCATCTTCGGCTGGAGCGTGCAGGACGTGCTTGCCCACCTGGCCGCGTCGGACAGTCTGGTGGCGGCCGGCGTCGGCGTCGATGTCGGCCTCAACGTCGATGATGTGGATGACGAGGTGGCCCCCCAGCCGCCGCCCGCCGTCGCTGACTCGGTGCTCGACCAGGTCCTGGCCCGGCGCACCGCCGCCGTCATCGGCAGGGAGCGTCGCCGGACCCCCGAGGCGACGCGCACGACCTGGCGGGAGCAGGCGCACGCGCTGTGCCGAGCGCTGCCCCCTGATCCGGCGGTCCACGCTCCCGGCATCCGCCTGCGCATCTCCGACCTCATCGTGGCGCGGGCCTTCGAGACCTGGGTGCACTCCGACGACATCGCCACCACCCTCAGCAGCACGCTTCCGCCACCGTTGCCGCGGCATCTGCGGCCCCTCGCCGCGCTGGGGGTGCGCAGCCTGCCCAGGGGGCTAGCCAAGATGGGCTCGGGCCGCTCCGGCCTGGTCGCCCAGGTGGTGTTGGACGGTCCCGGCGGCGGCGAGTGGACGATCGGTCTCGGCGGCGCCCGCACCGACGCCGACGCCGCGCACCCGGTGGCGCCGGAACCGGCCGTACGGGTGCGCATGGACGTCCTTGAGTTCTGTTTCCTCGCGGGCGGCCGCCGCGACCCCGCGACCGTCGCCGCCGAGGTGACCGGTGACCAGGATCTCGCCAGGGACCTACTCGTCGCGGCGCCGGCCTTCTCCGGTCCATGATCCGGCCGGCTTGCGACGCCCGGTTCCGGTGGTGATCGGCGGCGGGGATGACGCGGCGGGGGATGACGCCCGCGAGGTGGCGGGTGACGTGGCGGGTGAGGTGGACCTCGGCCGGGGGTCGGCGCCGCGCCGGGGGTGCGTCTGTCGGCGACCGGGGGCTGCTCGTGGCAGGCCTGCGGCCCTGCGGATTTTGTCAGTATCGCCCTCTACGATCGGGCACGTGACCAACGCCCCGTCCGTCACCGTCCGTCCGCGGCTCGATCTCACCGTCGATGAGGCACGCCGCCTGCAGCTACGCGCCCAGGGCCTGCTCGGGGCCGACGGGCGCCGCGGCGGCGTGGCCGGCGTGCTTGGCCGGCTGGGCGCCGTCCAGCTCGACACCATCTCCGTGCTGGCCCGGTCGCACGAGCTGATCCCGTATGCCCGGCTCGGCGCGATCGGCCGGGCGCGCGTCGAGCAGGCCTATTGGGGGCGCGGCGACGCCTTCGAATACTGGGCGCACGCCGCCTGCGTGCTCCCCGTCGAAGAGTGGCCGCTGTTCGCCTTTCGGCGGCGCGCCCACCGCGACCGAGGGTGGAGCTGGCAGCCGGCCGAGGTCGGCACGGAAAAGCAGATCATCGACCGGTTGCGGTCCGACGGGCCGCTGACCGCGACCGAACTCGGCGGGGCCAAGAACGGCGGCGCCTGGTGGGACTGGTCGGACGTCAAGCTCGGGGTGGAGCGGATGCTCGCGCTTGGCGAGGTCGTGTGCGTTCGCCGGGTCGGCTGGCGGCGGGTCTACGACCTGCCCGAACGGGTGATCCCGGCTGAGCTGCGAGACGCTGAGCCCGACGACCGCACCTGCCTGACCCGGTTGGTGGCGCGGGCCGGGCGGGCGCTCGGCGTGGCCACCAAGGCCGATCTGGCCGACTACTACCGGCTCAAAGGCGAGCAGGTCGCGGCGGTCGTCGCGGCGACCGGGCTGGTCCCCGTCACGGTCGCCGGGTGGCGCCATCCGGCGTGGGCCGATCCCGATGCGCTCGCCGCGCCGCCGCGGGGGCGGCATCGCACGACGTTGCTCTCGCCGTTCGACTCGCTCGTCTGGGATCGCAAGCGCACCTCACGGGTGTTCGGCTTCGATCACCGGCTCGAGGCCTACGTCCCCAAGCCCAAGCGCGTGTACGGCTACTTCACCATGCCGTTGCTCGCCGGGGGGCGGCTGATCGGCCGGATAGATCCGGCCCGCGCGGGCGGCACGCTCGTCGCGCGCAAAGTGTCGTTCGAGCCGCGCGTCGTGGCGCCGGCCGGCCGCCGCGGCACATCCGCCGACGCCGCACTCGACGCGGTGCGGGTCGCGCTGTGGCAGGCGGCGGCATGGGTCGGCTGCGATGACGTACGAGGTCGTCGCCCCGCCCGAGCTCGCCGGCGCCCTGCGGCGCACCGTCGCCGCCGGCGCCACCTCAGCCGCCCCCGCCGAGTAGCCGGAGCGAGGTTCTCGGCGTTCCACGGGTTTTCAGGGCTTTCAGTGCCCGCCGGCGGTCTCTTCGCGGGGGGTCGCGCTGGTTTCGGTCGTCCGGGCAGGGGTTTCGGGGCCATCAACGGCCGACACGCCGGGCGCGCCGTCCCCGCCGAACGCGATGTCGACCGGCGAGTAGATGACCACATCCGAGAGGATGCCGACCGCCAGGGCCAGCACACCGCCGATCGCCGCGATCGCCACGCCGGCCCAAAACAGCGGCCACGACGGACCGGCCACCAGGCCGATACCACCGAGGACGCAGCCGACCAGCATCACGGTCACAGCGATCCATGAACTCGGCCGTCCGACGTGCGACCCCTCGGTCATGTCGCCTCCGCTCCATATGATTGTCAAGAGATCTTATGAGTGATTCGGTCCGTGAAACCGATCTCCACAAACCCGTTGCCAAGCTTCTATTGTGCAGAGACCGCCGCGCGTGGCAGCGTCCACCCTAGGACTCACCTACGATTGACATCGTACGGGTGGTGTGTGCGCCGCCATGATTCGCGGTGACCCACGATCTGCGAGGAGCTCTCGAGAGTGCCAGTAGTTATCGACAAGATCCTTCGTGCGGGCGAGGGCAAGATCCTGCGCAAGCTCAAGCGGATCGCGGACCAGGTCAACTCCATTGAGGAAGACTTCGTCGAGATGAGCGACGCCGAGTTGCGCGCGCTCACCGAGACATACAAAGAGCGGCTCGCCGATGGCGAGACGCTCGACGACCTGCTCCCCGAAGCCTTCGCGACCGCCCGGGAGGCGGCCAAGCGCACGCTTGGGCAGCGCCACTTCGACGTCCAGCTGATGGGCGGCGCCGCTTTGCACATGGGCAACATCGCTGAGATGAAGACCGGTGAGGGCAAGACGCTCACCGCCGTCCTGCCCAGCTACCTCAACGCGCTGACCGGCAAGGGCGTCCACGTCATCACCGTCAACGACTACCTCGCCAAGCGCGACGCCGAGTGGATGGGCCGCATCCATCAGTTCCTGGGGCTCGAGGTCGGGGTCATCCTCGCCCAGATGACGCCGGACGAGCGGCGCAAGGCCTACACCGCCGACATCACGTACGGCACCAACAACGAGTTCGGCTTCGACTACCTGCGCGACAACATGGCCTGGAGCCTGGAGGAGTGCGTCCAGCGCGGCCATAGCTTCGCGATCGTGGACGAGGTCGACTCCATCCTCGTCGACGAGGCCAGGACGCCGCTGATCATCTCCGGGCCGGCCGAGCAGAACTCCCGGTGGTACACCGAGTTCGCCAAGATCGTGCCGCGGCTGAAGCGCGCCGGCGGCGGGCCGGAGAGCGAGGACGGCGACTACCAGGTCGACGAGAAGAAGCGCACCGTCGGCATCCTGGAGGGCGGCGTCGAGAAGGTCGAGGACTGGCTCGGCATCGACAACCTCTACGACTCGGTCAACACGCCGCTGGTCAGCTTCCTGAACAACGCGCTCAAGGCCAAGGAGCTCTACAAGAAGGACAAGGACTACATCGTCCAAAACGGCGAGGTCCTGATCGTCGACGAGTTCACCGGGCGCATCCTGCACGGCCGCCGCTACAACGAGGGCATGCACCAGGCCATCGAGGCCAAGGAGGGCGTGCAGATCAAGGACGAGAACCAGACGCTCGCCACGATCACCCTCCAGAACTACTTCCGGCTGTACGACAAGCTGGCCGGCATGACCGGCACGGCGCAGACCGAGGCGGCCGAGTTCAACAAGATCTACAAGCTCGGCGTCGTGCCGATCCCGACGAACGAGCCGATGATCCGCGACGACCAGACCGACGTGGTCTACAAGACCGAGCAGGCCAAGTTCGAGGCCGTGGTCGACGACATCGCCGAGCGCCACGAAAAGGGCCAGCCGGTCCTGGTCGGCACCACGTCAGTGGAGAAATCCGAGCGGTTGTCGCGGATGCTCAAGCGGCGCGGCGTCCCGCACGAGGTGCTGAACGCGAAGTACCACGAGAAGGAAGCGCTGATCGTCGCCGAGGCGGGCCGCAAGGGCGCCGTCACCGTGGCGACCAACATGGCCGGTCGCGGCACCGACATCATGCTCGGCGGCAACCCCGACCACATCGCCGACCGCGAGCTGCACTCCCGTGGGCTGTCCCCGCTGGAGACGCCGGAGGAGTACGAGCAGGCCTGGCCGGAGGCGCTGGAGAAGGCTCAGCAGGCGGTCAAGGAGGAGCACGAGGAGGTCGTCGACGCTGGCGGCCTGTACGTGCTCGGCACCGAGCGTCACGAGTCGCGGCGCATCGACAACCAGCTGCGCGGCCGGTCCGGCCGGCAGGGTGACCCCGGTCTGTCGCGGTTCTACCTGTCGTTGGAAGACGACCTGATGCGGCTGTTCAACTCCGCCCGGGTCGAGGCGATCATGGTTCGCTTCAACTACCCGGACGACGTGCCGATCGAGAACAAGGTCGTCTCCGGAGCGATCAGGTCCGCGCAACACCAGGTCGAGCAGCAGAACTTCGAGATCCGCAAGAATGTCCTGAAGTACGACGAGGTCCTCAACCGGCAGCGTCAGGTCATCTACGCCGAGCGGCGCAAGGTGCTCGAGGGCGCCGACCTGCAAGATCAAGTCCACCACATGATCGACGAGGTCATCGAGGGCTACGTCGCGGGCGCGACCAGCGAGGGCTTCGCCGAGGAATGGGACCTCGCGAAGCTGTGGAAGGCCTTCAAGCAGCTTTACCCGATCTCGATCACTGTTGACGACGTGGTCGAGGAGGTGGGCGGCGAGGTGTCCGGTCTGGACGCCGAGTTCCTCGCCGCGAAGGTGAAGGAAGACGCGCAGGCCGCCTACGAAAAGCGCGAGGAGGAGCTCGGCTCCGAGGTGATGCGCGAGCTGGAGCGTCGTGTCGTGCTGTCGGTGCTCGACCGCAAGTGGCGCGAGCATCTCTACGAGATGGACTACCTGCAAGAGGGCATCGGCCTGCGCGCGATGGCGCAGCGCGACCCGCTGGTGGAATACCAGCGCGAGGGCTACGACATGTTCAACTCCATGATGGACGGCATCAAGGAGG
>CALAED010000454.1 GCA_937891035.1 uncultured Thermomonosporaceae bacterium
CGGGACGGCCGGGGTCGGGACGGCCGGGGTCGGGACGGCCGGGGTCGGGACGGCCAAGGCCGCCGCCGGCGTCAGCGCCACCGGCACCGGCACCGGCACCGGCACGAATGGATTCCAGGGATCTGCGGATATCGCGCAGCAGCCGATCGAAGTCCGCACCCCCATTGCCCGGCGTCATGCTTCCCTCCATGGAAGTCCCCAGGGCCGCGACAAGGGGTACTTTACGCACGCTTCTTGGCTCGGTGTCAAAGACGCGACAATTGCCCGCTAGGAAGGCCTTTTATGGTTGTGGTGTTGAGTTGGCGAGGTAGTCCTTGGCCAGCCGCTTCGGCGCCCGGGCGAGCCAGGCTTCGACGATGAGTTCCCCGAGCTCGGCCGGTTCGATCCGGTCGAGGCGCACCAGGATGGCCGGAAAGCCATTGAAATGCGGCGTCGTGAAGTAGACGGCCGGGTCGTCGGCGAGCAGCGCCTCCTTCACGCCGACGTCGGCCACGCGGGCCCCCAAGATCGGCCCGTCCGGCGCCGCGTCGCCGAGGGCTTCGAGATCCGCGCGCCGGAGCGGGCGTTCCCACACGAAGCCCTTGTCCTTGACTCGCCACGCGGGAATGCCGCGCGGCGACTCTTCCCTCGTCTCCGGCAGCGCGAGCGCGATTCGCCGGACATCATCCCAGGTGGCCACGAATAACAACTTTAGTCCCGCCAGCGCGCCATGCCCACAGCGCCGATCCAGTCGCGGGCGGCAGACCGCCGGGGCAGGTCGCCGCCGCCGGTCAGGTGGGGCGCTGAGTCAGATCAGGGACCTGCGCCGCCGCGACGGCGCGCAGTACGTCGACGGTGGCGCGGATGGCGGGGCGGCGGGCCGCCTCGGTACGCCAGACCGCGAACAGGCGGCGTTCGAGCAGCGGGCGCAGGGGTAGCACCCGGACGTTGTCGGGCACGACGCAGCGGCCCAGCCTGGGCAAGATGGCCGCGCCGCAGCCGGCGCCGACCAGCGCGAGCTGGCTTTCGTACTCGTAGGCCATGTGGTCGATGCGCGGCTCGCTGTCGACCGAGCGGAGCGTGTGGGTCAGCCAGTCGTAGCAGACGCTGTCGGCCGTCGAACTGATCCACGAGTCGCCGGCGAGCTCTTTCAGTTCGACGCTGTCCCGGTCGGCCAGCGGATGATCGGCCGGCAGTGCGACGTCGGCGACGTCTTCGCACAGGTGGCCCTTGGCCAGCCCGTCGGGGAGGGCCAGCGGCTCGTTGTTCCAGTCCTGGACGATCGCCATGTCCAGCTCGCCGCGCGCCGCCTGCGGGAGGCTCTCGATCGGGTCGACCTCGCACACCTTGACGCGCAGGCGCGGATGCTCATGGCGGAGCCGCACCAGCGCCGTGGCCACCAGCCCGCGGATGGCCGTCGGGAAGGCGGCGACCGACAGCTCGCCCACCGCGGTGCCGCGATGCGCCTCCAGGTCGGACTGGGCCACTTCGACGAGGGCCAAGATCCGCTCGGCGTGCCGGACGAGGAGCTCGGCCGCGTCGGTCAGCCGGACGCCCCGGCCGTTGCGCTCAAGCAGCTTTTGCCCGGTCTCGCGCTCGAGCTTGGCGACCTGCTGGGAGACCGCCGACGTGGTGACATGCAGGGCGTCCGCCGCTCCGCTGACCGTGCCATACGTCGCGACCGCGGTCAGCGCGCGGAGCCGCTCCAAATCCAGCATGTAGCGATCCTACACAATGAGCACCAAAGTGATTCGCATGCCCTAAATCCACCGGCGTTCCGGGTCCGCTCCCGTACTCCGCCGGCCGAGCTCGGACTCATCGACGATCGGCTCGTCCGGTTGCCGCTGCGGTCTTGCCGCGGGTGGTCTCGACGCGTCGTCAGGTCTCCGCGGCGGCGGTGCGGGCGGCGGCGGCGGCGCGGGCGGCGTGCGGCAGCGCGTCGACGATGCGGTCGACCGCGGCGTCGTCGTGCGCGGCGGACAGGAACCAGGCCTCGAACGCCGACGGCGGCAGGTAGACGCCCCGGTCCAGAGCGGCGTGGAAGAACGCCGCGTACGCCCGGGTGTCCTGTCGCTGGGCCGCCGTGAACTCGCCCACCGGGTCATCCGTAAAAAAGATCGAGAACAGATTGCCCGCGATCTGCGGGCGATGCGGTACGCCCTCCTTCGTGAGGGCGGCGGTGGCCGCTTCTATGACGGCGGCGGCGGCCGCGTCGATCCGCTCGTACACCTCGTCGGTCGCGTGCCGCAGCGTGGCCAGGCCGGCCGCGGTGGCCAGCGGGTTTCCCGAAAGCGTGCCGGCCTGGTAGACCGGCCCCGCCGGAGCCAGCCGGCTCATCACCTCGGCGCGGCCGCCGAAGGCCGCGGCGGGCAATCCGCCGCCCATCACCTTGCCGAACGTCATCAGGTCGGGCGCCACGCCCTCCCGGCCGTACCACCCGGACCGGGTCACCCGGAACCCGGTGAGGACCTCATCGATGATCAGCAGCGCGCCGTACCGTTCGCACAACGCTTTGAGCAGCGCGTTGAACCCCTCGAGCGGCGGCACGACGCCCATGTTCGCCGGACATGCCTCGGTGATGACACAGGCGATCTCGTACCCGTGCTCGGCGAACGTCTTTTCCACCTCGGCCACATCGTTGTACGGCAGCACGATCGTGTCGGCCGTGGTCGCGCCCGTCACGCCCGGGGTGTCGGGCAGCGCCAGCGTGGCCACCCCGGAGCCGGCGGCCGCGAGCAGCGCGTCGGCGTGGCCGTGGTAGCAACCGGCGAACTTCACCACCTTGGTCCGCCGGGTGAACGCCCGAGCCAGCCGGATCGCCGACATGGTCGCCTCGGTACCGGAGTTGACCAGGCGCACCTGATCCACCGGGGTGCGCGCGACGATCTCCTCGGCGAGTTCGACCTCACCCTGAGTGGGCGTCCCATAGGATGTGCCTCGTGCCGTGGCCCGCTGGACCGCCTCCACCACCGCAGGGTGCGCGTGGCCGAGAATGAGCGGCCCCCAGGAACAGATCAGATCGACGTATTCGTTGCCGTCGGTGTCCGTCAGATAAGGGCCGCGCCCCTGCGCCATGAACCGCGGGGTGCCGCCCACCGCCCGGAAGGCTCGCACTGGGGAGTTGACCCCGCCCGGTACGACGCGACCGGCCCGTTCGAACAATCGCTCAGACCCGTCAATAGTTGTCACACGGGCTAGTCTGTCACGCACCTTGACGTGAACTCCGCGTGACCGATATCCCACGGATGACGGGCACCGCCGGTGCCCGTCGGTGCTTGGCCGCGAAGGGGGTGGGACATGCCGGGAGGCCGGGGCGGACCCGAACGCCGGTCAGAACCGCCCGAGTGGGGAGGCGCCGGAGGCTGGACGGTCCCCGGTTATACCTACGTGCGCGACCTGGGCGCCGGCCGGTCCGGCTGGGTGGTGCTGGCCAAGGACGACGTCACCCAGACGCCGGTCGCGATCAAGTATCTGCGAGCCGGCGCCGCACCCCTCGACCGGCTCGCCGCGGCGGCCGGTTCACTGTCCCGGCTCGAAGACCCCAACCTCGTCCTGTTCTACGAGTATGCCGAGTCACCGTACGGCGACGGCGCCATCGTCACCGAGTACGTCGAGGGCATCAGCCTGCGCCGGCTGCTCGCCGCGAACGAGGGGCGCGGCATCGGGCCGACCGCCGCGCTCAGCGTGCTCAGCGGCTCGCTGCTCGCGCTGGCGGCGCTGCACGGCGCCGGGCTCGCGCACGGCGTCTACAAACCGGAGAACGTGCTGATCGCCGCGGACGGCACGGTCAAGCTCGGCGACGTCGGCGTCGGCGACGCCCCGCCCTACCAGGCGCCAGAACGAGCGTTGAGCGCGGCCGCCGACCTATACGCGGCGACCACGGTCTTCGTCGAGTGCCTGGCCGGCGCGCACGCCATGCCCGAACCGTTCCGCGGCATCGTCGCCGCCGGGCTGGCCGCCGACCCCGGGCGTCGTCCGGCGTCCGCGGCCGCGTACCTGACCGAGCTTGACGAGACCGCCACCGCCGCGTACGGGTCGTCCTGGGAACGTACGGGGCGGGCCGGCCTCGCCGAGCAGGCGGCGGCTGTCGCGGCGAGAATGCCGAGCCAGGCCGCGCCGACGCCGGCCCCGGCGTATGAGCAGGAGCAGGAGCAGGGGCGGGAGCGGGGGCGGGAGCCGACCGCGGACGAGATGACGACGCGTTGGGACCCAACTCCGTCCGGCTCCGTCCCGCATCCACGCGACCGGCACGAGCGCGCGCCGTTCGAGCCCTTGCCCTATGAGCCCGCGCCCCATGAGTCCCCACCGCACGAGCCACCGCAGCACGAGCCCGCGCCGCACCAGCCCGCGGCAGGGCGGCGGCCGCCCTACGAGCCCGCACCGCCCGCCGAACGCCTCGAAAGCGCCCGGCCGCCGTTCGAGCCGGCCGGCTATGAGGCAGGTCCGTTCGAGCCGCGGGCGTACGAGCCCAGTACGTACGACCCGGGGGCGTACGGACCCGGCGCGTACGATGCGCCCGGCCGCCCGCCGGCGCGCCGGTCGCCGCCGCGCTCGCGCACCGGCATCCGGATCGCGATCGGGGCGAGTGTCGCCGTGGTCCTCGGCATCGGCGCTCTGTGGTACGTGGCGGCCGGCCGCAACTCACCGGACCCGGCCGCGCACGCGCAGGCCACCTCGTCCTCGCCGGAGAGCGGACCGCCGCGGCCGCCGGCTCGGCCCGCCGAGCTGGCCAGGGCGATCTCCAAGGCCGTGGCGGCGCGCCGCACCGCGACGTTCACCTATCGCACGGCGGGGGTGGCCGCGCAGGGCATGCTGAAATTCGCCGCCGGCAGTGCGACCGCCTACGACATGAATCTGACGCCGCTGGCCGGCGCCCGCCCCGACCGCAGACGCCCGGCCAGCAGGGTCATCTTGGTCGGCGACCGCGCCTACGTCGAGCGCGACGGGTGGCGATCCTATTCGGTGACGCGGGCCGAGCAGGCGACCGGGCAGGGGCAGCGGCTGTACGCGACGCTGGCCGTTGACACCAGGCAGAGCAGCTCGGTCTACAACATCCTCGCGTTGCTCAGGTCAAGCACCAAGATCAAGCAATCCGGCCTCACCTATCGAGGCGTCGCCCCCCTGTCCAGGCTGGCCCGCGAGCAGACGGTGGCCGACCTGTACGCGCGTGCGCCGCGCCGCGCCGTCGTCAGCTTCACGCTCGAGATGGCGCAAAGCCTGCTGCCCAGACGGCTGACCGTGTCGATCAAGGCGCCGGGCGGGCGGCAGCGCACTTACCGGACGACCTACACCGGCTGGGGCCACGGCCCGCCGATCGTACCGCCCAGGTGACCGGGTCGCCGCACCCCTCACCACCCGCGGCCGGCCTCACATGCAGTCGACGAGGATTTCGAGCAGGCGCAGCGGGTCGGGCAGCACGGGCGGGGCCGGCAGGGTGGCGCGACCTGAACCCCGTGCGCCGGCGCCGGCCCGCGCGGACGCGCGCGGGGAACGCAGCCAGCGGACGCCACGGCCGTTCGCCAGCGGCGACGGCGGCGCGAGCACGTAGCTGTCCCTGCAGTGCCACCGTACGCCCGGAGTTTCCGCGACCGTCTCGGGAAAGCAGTCCAGATGACACGCCCACCATTCGTCCTCGTCGATCGGCGCGCCCCGGGTGGCGACGAAGAACAGGTGACGTTCGTCCCCGAACGCCGCGACGGGACCGAGCGCGACGTCGTCGCGTACCGTCCGCTCCAACGCGGCGGCACCCGCATCGGCCGGCACGTCAAGCACGTCGAACACCCGGCCCGTCGGCAGGATGATGCCGGCGTCCGGCCGGTCGGTCCACCACCTGGTGAGCACTTCCGAGTCCGTCGTCGCGTGCATTCGCCACGCCGCGGAGACCGGATGCGCCCCCGGATGGGGACAGCCGATCCGATCGCACGAGCACGCACGCGTGCCATCCTCCAGCGGCCGCACCCCCTGACTACATGGCCAGCCCATGGCGGCGTACTCTCGTGCCGCGGCCGCCATCCGGTTGCGGGCACGCTGCCGCCGGGTCCCCGAGACTGCCAGCATGATTACCCCCTCCTCGACAACTGCTTACCGATAATGGCGGCCCGGTTCCGCGAAACACGCCCTAACCCCAGGAAACGACCCCAAGTGACTAGGCAACGCGGCGACCACGCGAGGCGCAGAAATTCTTCGAAGAGGTGGTGAGCATTTCCCGTTCCGACGAGCCGCCGGCAACCGAGACGCTCCCGCTTCGACCGGCTCAGCTGCCGCCGGACGTGGCCGACTTCACCGGGCGGGAGGAGCAGCTCACGCAGTTGCTCGAGCTGTTGCGGCCGCACTCCCCCGATCATGCCGTCGTGATCACGGCGCTGGCCGGAATGGCCGGGGTGGGCAAGACGGCGCTCGCGGTGCACGTGGCGCACCGGCTGCGGGAGCGGTTCCCCGACGGGCAGTTGTTCGTGGACCTGCGCGGCGCCGACGGCGTGCCGGTGGACCCGGCCGGAGTGCTCGCCCGCACCCTGCGCACGCTCGGGGTCGCCCGTCCCCCGGACACGCTGGAAGAGCGCGTCGACCTGTTCCGCAGCCGGCTGGCCGATCGCGCGGTGTTGCTGCTGCTCGACGACGCGGTCTCCGAGCAGCAGATACGTCCGCTGCTGCCGGGCAGCCCGACCTGCGGCGTCATCGTGACCAGCCGCAACCATCTGGCGGGGCTCGCCGGGGTGCGCCTGATCGACCTCGACGTGTTCGAGCCGCCGCAGGCGGTCGAGTTGCTCGCCCGCATCGTCGGCGCGGACCGGGTGGCCGCCGAGCCCGACGTCGCGGAACGCCTCGTCCGGCTGTGCGGATATCTGCCGCTTGCGGTACGGATCGCTGGGGGCCGGCTGGCGGCCAAGCCACACTGGTCGCTGACCCGGATGGCGGAACGGCTGGACGACGAGCATCGGCGGCTGGATGAGTTGCGCCTGGGCGATCTCGAAGTACGGGCGGGGGTGACGCTGAGCTATGAGGCGCTGGATCCGGCGGCGCGGCGGGCGCTTCGCCTGCTCGGCCTGCTGGACGTGCCGTCGTTCGCCGCCTGGGTGGCCGCGGCCGTGCTCGGGATCTCGCCGGCGGACGCCGAGGACCTCATTGAGCGGCTGGTGGAGGCGCAGCTACTGGAGGTGACCGCTGAGAACGGGACGTACCGGTACCGATTCCACGATCTCATCAGGGTGCTGGCCCGCGAGCGTGCCGAGGCCGAGGACTCGCCCGCCGACCGGGCGGCGGCGATCCGGCGGGCGTTCGCCGGGTGGCTCACCGTCGCCGAGGAGGTCGACGCGCGGCTGCCCAGTACCGCGCTTGGGGTGGTGCGCGGTCCGGTGCCGCGCTGGTACGGCCAGCAGCCGCTGATCCCCGACCCGCTCGCCTGGTTCGAGAGCGAGCGGGCCTGCCTGATCGCCGCGGCCGGCCAGGCCTGCCGGCTCGGGTTCGCCGACCTGGCCTGGGAGCTCGTCCAGACCCTCACCGACTTCCTCGACCTGCGCGGCTCGTACGACGAGTGGCGGCAGACCCACGAGCGGGCCCTCCAGGTCGTACAAGAGCACGAGGACCGGCTCGGCGAGGCCGTGTTGTTGCGTGGCCTGGCCCAGCTCGGCACCTACACCCGCCCGCCCGCCGAGTACCTCACCATCGCCGAGACGGCGCGGGCGCTGTTCGCCTCGCTCGGCGAGCCGGTCGGCGAGTCCGACGCGCTGTGGCTGTGCGCGCACGCGCACCGGGCATCCGGCGATCTCGACCAGGCCCTCACCCACCTGCGGGCCGCCCTCGACCTCGCGGTCAAGGCCGGTCACCACACGGGGGAGGCGTTCGCCTGGGAGGGCTTCGGCGAGGTACGCCGCGAACAAGGCCAGCTCGTCGCGGCGATGGAGTGCTTCGAGCATTGCCTGACGCTGTGGCGCCGGCTCGGCCGGTCCCGGCACGTGGCGCTCGCCCTGCACGATCTCGGCCTCGTGCACGGCGAACTCGGCCAGGACGAGGCATCGGCCCGGCGGCTGCGCGAGGCCCTCACCTTGTTCCGCGCCCTGGGCGACCGGCTCAGCGAGGCCGACGCCCACCACTCCCTCGGCGAACTCGACCTCCGGCAGGGCCGCGTCGACGAGGCCGCCGGCCACCTGCGCGAGGCCCTCCGCCTATGGCGCGAGCTGGATGTCCCCTACCGCGAATCCCAAACCCGCCACCTCCTCGACCAGGCCGAACAGACCACCTAGAGCGCCGCTGTTTCGGATGGGCATTCACACTCCTTGTGATCGCGATGGCCTGTTCGCGTGACGTACGCGATCGAGAATGCGGCGCGGCGGTCGGCGGGCACAGTGGAACCGTGTTCTGTGGAAACGGCGGGAGCCCAGGTCAACAGGGGTCCCGCACAGCTGGTGAAGACG
>CALAED010000455.1 GCA_937891035.1 uncultured Thermomonosporaceae bacterium
TCTAGCGGGGTCTGGCCTGGGTCTAGGAGGCCGCCACCGAAGCGGGATCGGTGTTGGCGCCGCAGACCACGACGGCGAGGCGTTCGCCGGCCGCCGGCTTGTAGGCGCCGCACACCAAGGCGGCCAGCGCGGTCGCGCCGCCCGGCTCGGCGACGAGGCGGAGCTCCTCCCACAGCAGAGCCTGTGCCGCCGTGATGGCCTCGTCGGGTACCACGACGCTGCCCATGCCCGTGCGCATCGCCACCGCATGGCAGATCTCGCCCACGCGGGGAGCGCCGAGCGAGTCCGCGGCGACTCCGCCGACGGAGACGTCCACCGGATGGCCGGCGGCGAGCGCAGCGTGCAGTGCTTGACTGGCGACCGGCTCGACCGCGACCACCTTGGCGCGGCCGTCGAGCGCGGCGGCGATGCCGCCGGCGAGTCCGCCGCCACCGACGGCGACCAAGACCGTGTCCGGCCGATGCTCATCCAGCTCGAGGCCGACGGTCCCGTTGCCGGCGGCCACCTCGGGCTGATCGTAGGCGTGCACGAGCAGCGCACCGGACTCGGCCGCCCGCACGGTGCAGGCGGCGGCCGCGTCACCATAGAACGCGCCGGTCACCCGCACCTCGGCACCGAGAGCCCGCAGGCGAGAGATTTTCACCGCCGGAGTGCTCTCCGGGACGAAGATCTCCGCCGGGGCGCCGACCGTGCGCGCGGCGAACGCCACGCCGAGCCCGGCGTTGCCGCCCGACGCGGCGATGACCCCGGCCGCTGGGATGCTGGCACCGAGGATCCGGTTGAGCGCGCCGCGCGGCTTGAAGGTGCCGGTGTGCTGCAGCGACTCCAGCTTGAGCAGCAGCGGGAGGCCCAGCAGCCGGGTCTCGATGACGGGGGTGCGGCGGACCCGGCCGCCGATGCGTCGCGCCGCCGCGGCCACGTCGCTGCGATCGATCACTCTTCGATTCTCCTACGTCGGATCCCCGCGCCGGGTCAGGGCGGCGGGATGGGCAGGGGGGCCTCCGCCGCGGACTGGGCGAGGGTGACGAGCGCCGCCGTCCAGCCGAGCGGGGCGACGGAGACGGGCCGGCCCCGGCCGTCGACCTTCTCCGGTAGCGCGCCGAGCGTTGTGCGGTGCGCGGCCAGCCAGTCCAGGCGCGCCCTGGCCCCGTCGATGTCGCCGCGCGCCGCTTCCGCAAGGGCGAACATCGCCACCTACGGCGTCCAGGCCACGGTGCGGTCGCCGGGCCAGTTGTCGCCGGGCAGCACCCCGCCGTTCGGCAGCCGCAGCCGGTCGGCGGCGACCCGCACCGCCGCGGTCACCCTCGGGTCGGCCGGCGCGAAAGGCGGCGCCAAGAAGGTCGGCGACGCGTCCATGTTGCCGTTCGGCAGCGGCGAGCGGGGGTAGCCGTACGGCGCGAAGACGCGGTCGACCGCTGCGGCCAGCCGGCGCGCGGCGACGTGCCAGCGGCGGGATTCGCGCGCGCCGGCGCGCCCGCGCCCGGTCGCGATGGCGGCGGCCCCGCGCAGCCCCGTCAGCACGGGGGCCGCGACGCCCAGGGTGGGTCGCCGCGGGTCCTGCTCGGCGCTCGGATCGCGTTCCCAGTAGTCGGACGACGGAGGCGGCAGGCCGTCGGCGTCCAGGACGGCGGCGAGCCGATCGGCGGCGCGCCGCACCATCGGCCACAGCTCGGGCAGTTCGGCGGCGCCGGCCGGGGCCGCGGCCTGGAAGAACCAGGAGGCCCACAGCACCCAGCCGAGCCCGTCGAGCTGAACCCGGCGGCCGTCGGTGACCGCGGTGCCGTCCGGCCCGTAGCGCGCCGCCCAAAGCCCGCTGTCTTCCTGGACCGACGCCAGGAACCGCAGCACCCGCCGGGCCTCGGCCGTATGACCGGTGACGGCGAACGCGGCGGCGGCGAAGGCGGCGTCGCGCGGCCACACATAATTCCAGGACTGATACCACGATGCGGTCGTCGCGCCGTTCGGCCTGGTGAGCAGCCGCAGATCGAGCAGCGCGCGGCCGGCCATGGCGCGCTCGGCCGGCGTCGTCCCCGGCACCCGCCCGGCGGCCAGCCAGTCGCGGTCGCCGGCCACCGCCTCGCCCGCGCGAGGGTCGCCGGCCGGCACGGTGATCGGCCGGTCCGCGCCGAGCGGGACGAATCGCACCCCGCCGTCGCGCAGCCTGAGGACCGAGGTGCCCGGAATGTACGATCCGCCGGCGGCGACCTCAGGATCGAGCGGAGTCGTGGCGTACGGCCAGCCACCGCTCCCGATCAGCCCCGGGCTGTCCCACGGAGGCGTACGAGAAGGCAGGTTGGCACCACAGGTCGCGGCCAGCGCCGCACAGAAGAGAACAGCGGCGGAACGCCAAACCGTACGCGCACCATGGCTCGCCAACCGTGCTTCCCCTCTCGCCCACCCCTCGCTTCAGTAATACCCCACGAAAACGCGACCCCGACATCGCCAACGGGCCCGAACGGGGCGCGAGAGGCGCGGAAGAGACATCGGCCGGCGAAAGAGCGAGGGGCCCGGCTCGCCCGCCGAGCCGGGCCAAGTAGGCTGCCTGCTCGGAGCGAACCGTCGCCTGGTCCCTCGGCCAGGCTGGGATCCTCATCGGTCCGTAGTCGATTGTCGATCCGTTAAAGGACGAACCCTCGTGGATCTGTTCGAACATCAGGCGAAGGAGCTCTTCGCGGCGTACGGCGTCCCGGTGCCCGCCGGGAAGATCGCCCATACCCCCCAAGAGGCGTACGCCATCGCGGCCGAGTTCGCGGCGGGTCATACTCAACCGACCAACCCCGACCGACCTGCCGGCGGCACGTCGCGCGTCGTGGTCAAGGCCCAGGTGAAGACGGGTGGCCGGGGCAAGGCCGGCGGGGTGAAGCTGGCCGACTCTCCCGAAGACGCCGCGGACAAGGCCGGGCAGATCCTCGGCATGGACATCAAGGGACACACGGTCCACAAGGTCCTCGTCGAGGAGGCCAGCGCGATCGCCCAGGAGTATTACTTCTCGTTCCTGCTCGACCGGGCGAACCGTACGTTCCTTTCCATCTGCTCGGTCGAGGGCGGCATGGACATCGAAGAGGTCGCCGCGACGAACCCGGACGCCGTCGCCAAGGTGCCGATCTCGGCCCTGACCGGCGTCGACCGCGCCAAGGCGCGCGAGATCGCGGCGGCCGGCCGACTGCCCGACGCGGCCGCGGAGGGCGCCGCCGAGCTCATCGAACGGCTGTGGGCGGTCTTCGCAGACGAGGACGCCACCCTCGTCGAGGTCAATCCGATGATCTTGACGGCGGACGGCAGGGTGGTCGCCCTCGACGGCAAGGTCACGCTCGACGCCAACGCCGACTTCCGCCAGCCCGAGCACCTGGCGTTCGAGGACGTGGCCGCCGCCGATCCGCTCGAGGCGCGGGCCAAGGAAAAGGATCTCAACTACGTCAAGCTCGACGGCACCGTCGGCATCATCGGCAACGGCGCCGGCCTCGTCATGTCGACGCTTGATGTCGTCGCCTACGCGGGCGAGGCGTTCGTGGACGCGCGGGGCAACGCGCAGCGGCCGGCCAACTTCCTCGACATCGGCGGCGGCGCCTCGGCCGAGGTCATGGCCAACGGCCTGGAGATCGTGCTCGGCGATCCCGACGTCAAGAGCGTGTTCGTCAACGTGTTCGGCGGCATCACGGCCTGCGACGCGGTCGCCGACGGCATCGTCAGCGCCTACCGGCTGCTGGCCGAGAGGGGAGAGGCCATCGACCGGCCCCTCGTCGTCCGGCTGGACGGCAACAACGCCGAGCGTGGTAGACAGATCCTTGCCGACGCCGCACTGCCCGGCGTACAGCAGGTCGACACGATGGACGACGCGGCCAGGCGCGCCGCCGAGCTGGCCGCGGCGGGGGCAGCCCCCCGCCAGGGTGCCTGAGACGACACAGGGGTGTGAGACAGACATGGCGATCTGGCTGACCGAAGCCAGCAAGGTCATCGTGCAGGGGATGACCGGCTCGGAAGGGTCCAAGCACACCGCGCGCATGCTGCGCGCCGGCACCACCATCGTCGGCGGCGTCAACGCCCGCAAGGCCGGGCAGATCGCCACCTACGAGGGCAGGGACCTGCCGGTCTTCGGCACGGTGGCGGAGGCCATGACCGAGACCGGAGCCGACGTGTCGGTCGTCTTCGTGCCGCCGCGGTTCACCAAGGACGCCGTGGTGGAGGCGATCGACGCGGAGATACCGCTGTGCGTGGTCATCACCGAGGGCATCCCGGTGCACGACTCGACGTGGTTTTGGGCGCACGCCGTCGCGACGGGCGACAAGACCCGCATCATCGGCCCGAACTGCCCCGGCATCGCCTCGCCCGGCAAGTCCAACGCGGGCATCATCCCGGCCGACATCACCACGCCGGGGCGCATCGGCCTGGTGTCCAAGTCGGGCACGCTGACGTACCAGATGATGTACGAGCTGCGCGATGTCGGCTTCTCCACCTGCGTGGGCATCGGCGGCGACCCGGTCATCGGCACCACCCACATCGACGCCCTCACGGCCTTCCAGGCCGACCCGGAGACCGACGCGGTGGTGATGATCGGCGAGATCGGCGGCGACGCCGAGGAACGGGCCGCGGCCTACATCGAAGAGCACGTGACCAAGCCCGTCGTCGGCTACGTCGCCGGCTTCACCGCGCCAGAGGGCAAGACCATGGGCCACGCGGGCGCGATCGTGTCCGGCTCGACCGGCACCGCGCAGGCCAAGAAGGACGCGCTGGAAAAGGTCGGAGTCCGGGTCGGCAAGACGCCGAGCGAGACCGCTCGGCTGATGCGCGAGATCATGCGCTCCCGCGACTGACCTGAGCGACGCGGCGTGGCGTGCCACACTTGACCCGTCGCATAGGTACCTACCGGGGCTGGTCATGACTGTTGTGTTCCGGGCTGACGAGGAGCCGGTCGCCTCGCGCGTGGAGCGGTTGCGGCACGTCGTGGGCGACACGGTCGTGCCGATCGACGTCCGGCCGGCGGTCGCCGCCGCCGAGATGTGCGACCGGATCTCGATGCAGGAGGTCGGCGCGGTCCGGGTCATCGCGACGACGATGACCCCCGCCACCGCCGCCCGCACGCCGCCCCTCATCCGCCGCTCTGATCCCGGCCTATGCAAGATCGACGTCATCGGCAGCGGCCACATGGTGGTCGAGCAGGACGGGCACGCGAGCCGGTTGGGCCCGCGCGACTTCGCGTTCGTCGACCTGTCGCGCCCGGCCAGCTGGGCCACATCGACGACCAGCCAGGGCGTCGCCGTGCTGTTCCCACGGTCGCTGCTGCCGCTGAGCCGGCGCGACCTAGAGCGGCTGACGGCGGTCCGCATTCCCGGCGACGAGGGTACCGCGGCACTGGTCTCCTCGCTGGCCCGCCAATTGCCCGGCCACCTCGACGATCACTCGCCGGCGGAGAGCGCCCGGCTCGGCTCGGCCGTCGTTGACCTGCTCACGGTGGCCTTGGCCGCGCGGCTCGACCGCGATACGACCGTATCCCGCGACTCGCTGCGTCGAGACCTGCTGGCGCGCATCCACGCCTTCATCGAGGAACGGCTCGGCGACCCGCGGCTATCGCCGGCGATGATCTCCGCCGCACACCACATCTCGCTTCGCTATCTCTACAAGCTGTTCGAAAGCGAGCAGACGACCGTGGCCGACTGGATTCGGCGGCGCCGGCTGGAACGCTGTCGCCGTGACCTGCTCGACCCGGCGTTGCGTACGCAGTCGGTCGGCGCGATCGCCGCGCGCTGGGGGCTCACCAACGCGGCGCACTTCAGCCGCGTCTTCCGGGCCGCGCACGGCGTCCCGCCCGGTGAGTACCGCATGACGAGCGGCGGCGCCGCCCGCCCCCTCGACGCCACTCGCAGGACCGGCGCCACCCGCAGGACCGGCGGCGCCGGCCCGACCGAGGCCGCGGCCGGTAGCCGGTAGCGGGTAGCGGGTAGCGGGTAGCGGGTAGCGGGTAGCCGGTAGCCGGCGGCCGATCGTCCGCCGGCCACGAGGGTGGCGTGGAGTCAGGTTTCGCGTTTGCCGTCGCTTCCGGGTTTGGCGGTCCCGTTCACCGACATGATCGCTCCCTCTTCCGGTGGCGGGAGCAGGTCGTCCTCGGTCACGACCGCGGACAGCGCGTTCAGGGCCGGCGCGAGTCGCGCCTCCTCCACGGCGAGATGCGACTCCAGATGCTCCGACAACCGCTCCAGGGCCTCGATGGCCTCGGCTTTGGCGGCGTCGTCGTTCGGCGCGTTCGTCAGGGCGCGCTCGACGTCATCGAGGTATCGGGCCAGCACGCGATGGTCGGCCTGGAGTTCTTCGATCACCTTCTCCAGCCCCGCCTCCCGGTTCCGCCGGTTGGCGAGCAGTACGGGGAACAACATGCTGTCCTCAACCGAGTGATGATCGTGGACGAAGCTGCAAAAGTGCGCGCAATACCTGCGCAACGACCACAGCGGGTCCCCGAGCGACACCTCGCCGAGCGCGGCGACGGCGGCGGCCACGTCCTGGTCGGGCCGCGTGGCGGCGTACACGGCGCGGCGCAAGAGGGTGAGGTCATCGCGCATGCCGTCATGGACCATGATCAGTCGCTGCAGGGCCCAGCCCGGCTTGTTGGGCTGATCGCCGTAACCAGCCTGATCCGGATTCCACGGCATGCTCGTACCCCCCGACGGTGTGTCGTCTCCTGCCAATGGCGTCGAACCAGTGTCGACGCGGGCACGCCGGGGCGTCGTTGTCGCCGCACGCACCGTGGTTGCCCTCGGGCGCACGGCTCGGCCGCCGTCGCGTCGGGGATTATTTATCCGCCAGGGCGGCGATCACCGCTCCGCCAGGTCGGCTTCGGGGTCGGCCAGGTCGGCTGCCGGGTCGGCCATCAGGCGATACTCGCCGGGCGGGACGCCGTGCGCGGCCCGGAAGACGCGGTTGAACCTGGAGGCGTCGGGGAATCCCCAGCGGGCCCCGATCGCGCTCACGGGCCGCGCCCGGTACGCCGGGTCGAGCAGGTCGACGCGGCAGCGGTCGAGCCGACGCCGGCGGATCCATCCGGCCACGGTGGTGCCTTGCGCCTCGAACAGCTTGTGCAGATAGCGCAGCGAGATGTGGTGGGCGGCGGCGATCGTCGTCGGCGTCAAGGCCGGATCGCCGAGCCGCCGTTCGATGTAGGCGTGCACGCTCGCCAGCAGCACCCGCTGCCTGGCCTCCGGTGCCACCGTGCGCCCCCGGTCCAACTGGGCCGCCAGCGCCACGGTGAGCAGGTCGACCACTGTGGTGCCGAGGCGGGCGCCCTCGGCGGACTGGTAGTCGTCGAGGAACTGCGGCAACTGCCGGGCGACGGCGGAGATCAGCGCGCCCGCGCCGCGGTCACCCGGCACCCGGACGCCGGTCAGCTTGGCGACCTCGTCGTGCTGCAGCGGCAGCAACGTGCGCGGGAAGGTGACCGTGACGTGCCGTGCGCCGTCGGAGACCCACAGGCACGGACATGACAGATCGACGACGGTGAAGTCGCCCGGCGCCAGTCGCGTCTGCCTGCCGTCGTGCTCGACCATCACCGAGCCGGCCACCAGCACGTCGACGTGATACAGCTCGTGGTCCGACTGCCGGATGTGCTTCGCCGTACGGCGGCATTCGGCGGCGGGCGCGAGCACATCAGCGACCCGTACCGCGCCGATCTCGCCCGAAACGATGCGACCGTCGAAGTCGGGGCCCTCGATCGAGCGGCCCTCCAGCGGGAAGAGCCGTTCGCACACGACGTTCCGCCAGTAGTCGGAGCGGGTCGAGACCGGCTCGTCTGTGGCTCGAAACTCGATCCTCATGACTCACAATCCCCGCGAAACGCCCAATACCTCACCACTCTACTGTGCCCCCTCCTGGGCCGCCCGTCGAGAATCTGCGCTGGTCAGAGTTTCGTCAATGCCGATAAGCGTAATCTGGTTGTCCGTCCGTGCACGGAATGTATCGATACTGTACCGATTGCGAGTGGCCGCACGCGGGGACGGGCCGGGTCCGGTGAAGCATCCGGGCGTCGGCGACACGCCGGGCGGGCGGCCCGGTAACGGCGAGCCGGGCTGTCAGCATTGGGCGGTGAGCGAAACGACGGACCGTCAGGCGAAGAGTGCGGCGAACAAGTCAATACAGCGAGTTTGCTCACGCGTCGAGGACCCGCCAGGCGAGGAGGGAGCCGCGTGAGCGATGGGCAAGGGCGCGGCCGGCCGCCGTCCTCCCGGCCGCCGAAACGGCCTGCACGGTCTGGGCTGCCTGCAAAACCTGCACGGCCTGCGCCGACGGCACGGCCTGCGCCGACGGCGTCCACGGCGCGGCCGGCGCGGCCGCCGGCGGTCACCGGCGTCGTCGGCGCCGCCTGGTGCGTGGGCATCGGCCTCGCGTGCCTGACCACGATCACCCTGATCGGCTGGGTGGCGGGACCGCGCAGCGCGC
>CALAED010000456.1 GCA_937891035.1 uncultured Thermomonosporaceae bacterium
TATCCCTCCCCTGGTCCTGGCCGCCGTCATGGTGTGGGCCTACCCCGCCGACCCGCGGGCGGTGAACGCGGCCGAAACAGCCAAGCACGAGGCGAAGGTCGGCCGGCTCTTCGACCCCGCGCTGCGGATGAACACCACGCTGTTGTGGACGTTCTCCTTCCTGATCTTCATCGCCGCCTACACGCTGGACAACTGGGTGCCGACGCTGTTGCTCGGGTACGGCTTCACCGCGGCGGAGGCCCCGATCGGCCTGGCGTACGTATCCCTGGGCGGCGTGATCGGTTGCGTGCTGCTGATTCCGCTCGCGGGGCGGATCGGCATCGCGCGGGCCCTGATCTTGATGCCGACGGTCGGTGTGGTCTGCATGGCCGTCGCGTCGCGGATCCAGCTCACCGACACCCTGCTGCTGCTCGTCCTCGCGGCGGCCAGCGCCGGCCTCACCGGCGGCCAGCTCGGCCAGCTCATCATGGCCGTCTCGCTCTATCCGCCCGGAACTCGGACCACCGGAATCGGCTGGGCCTCCGCATTGGGCCGGGCCGGCTCGATCGTGGGTCCCGGGGTCGCGGGCCTGCTCCTCGCGCTCGCGCTTCCCGGACAGGACATCATCCTGCTGGCGACGCTGCCCGTCCTGGTCGCCATCACCTGCGCGTTCGTGCTGTTGCGAAGGCGCGCCGGCGCCACGGGGCAGGGAGAAGCGGAGGAACCGGCGGAGCAGGCGGTCCCGGCGAGGCCGGCGGGACAGGCGGGGCAGGGGTAACGGCAGGGGTAACGAGACGCCTCTCCGCGTGGCCTCTTGATTGATGGGCCACCAGGAAGATCCTCCGAAGCTGGAGCACGCGCCGTACGGCCGCGCGGGCATGGCCCGCGCGTCCGTACGGCTATCCGGGCAGGCAAGGTAAGCCCCGGAAGGCGTTACCCGCTGGCGCCGGGCACGGGGACCCGCGACCAGTCGATGTCCGAGCCCAGGTAGAAGCGGGGATAGGCGGGCTGGTTATAGACGGTCTGCTGCCGGGCTGTCTCGACCCGGTACTGCGGGTCGTGCATCAGCGTGTACAGCTTGCGGTCGGTGACCTCGGTGCTGATGTAGATCCGGACCGCCGAGCTGTCGGCCGTACGGACCAGCATCTCCTCCCGCCAGTCACCGAAGATGTCGGCGACGAGACCCGGGTTGCCCTTCGTGCCGTTGTTGGTCCGCGTCCCGGTGGCGGTGAGCAGCGTGCCGCGCCGCCAATCCTTGATCGTGGGCGTCACGGTGCCGGCGCCATCGACGATCTGCGTCGTCATGTCGGCCGCCCACCGGATGCTCTGGTTCGTGCCCGGAATGGCGGGCCCGATGAACTCGCCGGCCGCGGTCCACAGCCCGGCGCCGCTGCTCGCCCACGCCTCCAGGCCGGGCCGGTCGGGCAGGATGTCCCCCACCATGCCGCGACCGGTGTCCACGCCGGTGAAGCCGCCGAACAGCACCTTGCCCGTCGCGGCGTCGCGCATCGCATGGCCGTATGGCGCGAGCCGCCCGTGCTCGTGCACCATGTAGATCTCCCGGCCCGGGCGGTTCGGGTCGATGTCCGCCACGTGCAACGCGTCGCCGTGTCCGAGCCGGCGCAGCGCGCCGGGGTCGGCGCTCCCCGGCGGCAGCACGTCGAACGAGCTGTACAGCACACGGCCGTCGTCGTCGATGGTGGCGGCGCCGTAGACGATCTCTTGTCTTCCGTCGCCGTCCACGTCCGCCGCGCTGAGCGAGTGGCCGCCCTGGGTGGTGATCGTGGCGTACTCGGGATCGGCGCCGTCGCGGCCATGCGGGGAGTCGTTGAAGGGGTTGGCCATCGGCACCCAGTCGCTGTCGACGTACCAGACCTCCTTCAGCCGCTTGCCGGTCCATGTGTAGGCGATGAGCGACGTACGCGTGTAGACGCCCCGCGCGAAGATCGCCGCCGGGCGCGCGCCGTCCAGATAGGCAACGGCGGCGAGGAACCGGTCGACGCGGTTGCCGGGTTCGATCCTCGGCAGGGCGTAGTCGCCCCACCTGAGCCCATCGTCCGTACGTTCCGGCCGGTAGCGGATCGTCTGCAACTCGGCGCCGGTCGCGCCGTCGAACACCGTCAGATACTCGGGGCCGTCGAGGATGAACCCCGCGAAGGCGCGCAGGTTGTTGCGGCTGCTGCGGGCGGGCGCGTAGACGTCGATGAAATGGTCGGCGAGCGCCTCCGCATCCGGGAGGGACAGCGGGTAGGCGAAGCGCGGCTCGATGCCGAACGCCTCCTCGAGCGTCGCCGGCCAGCGCCCGGCCACCACCTCGGGATGCTCGTGCCACCCGCGGAACATCCGCACGAGGTGCTCGTAGTAGCCCTGGGCGCTCAGCCGGTAGTCGTCGTGATGAGAGAACCCGGCCCGCACATCCCGCCGCGGCATCGTGATGAACCGCTCGGCCGCGACCTCGCCGTTCTGGCGGTACGTGACGACCTTCGTGCCGGGCGCCGTCTTGAACATCAGCTCCGCCCGGCCGTCGCCGTCGAAGTCGTAGACGAGGAACTGCGTGTAGTGGGCACCGGCCCTGATGTTGACGCCGAGGTCGACTCGGTAGCGGAGCGTGCCGTCCAGTTCGTAGACGTCGATGTAGACGTTTCCGGTGTAGCCGACCTCCGAGACGTCCTTGGAGTTCGACGGGTCCCATTTGACGACGTACTCGTACTGGCCGTCCCCGTCGACGTCGCCCACGCTCATGTCGTTGGCCGAGTACGTGTAGGTCTCCCCGGCGGGGGTGACGCCGTCGGCGGGCCGCCGCAGCGGCAGATCGTAAAACGCGCCGGACCACGGCGAGACGGCCCGGCTGAGGCTGGTCGCGGCGCCGTCGACGATGGCCGCGACGCGGTATTCGGCGGCGGGCGAGCCGCCGGTGTCAAGGTAGTTGGTGCTGTCGGTGACCGTCGCGATCCGCTCGCCGTCCCGGTAGACGTGAAAGTCGGCTCCGGTCATGCCCGTGTCGGAGTGACCGGTGACCTCGCCGCCGAGCAGCCGCCAGCTGAGGAAGACCCCCGTGCCGGGGGGGACGGCGACCAGTCCCCGGTCGAGTCGCTCCAGCTGGACGCCGTGGTGGTGGCGGGGGCCCGCCGCG
>CALAED010000457.1 GCA_937891035.1 uncultured Thermomonosporaceae bacterium
GGCTCGGCCGCTGGCGCTACCTGTTGTTCTATTTGATGTGCGGGTTCATCGCGGCATACGGGTTCGCGCTCACCTATCCCGATTCGCTCACCCCGTTGGTCGGGGCCTCGGGCGCCATCGCCGGCGTGCTCGGTTCACACCTGGTCATGTATCCCCGCTCCCGGGTCATCACGTTGGTGCTGTCGATCGTGCCGTTCCGGCTGCCCGCGTGGGTGGTCCTCGGCCAGTTCTTCGTGCTGCAGGGGCTCAGCCTGCAGGCGCAGGAGCAGTCCAGCACGGCCTACGTCGCGCACATCTATGGCTTCGTGGCGGGCGTGGTTATCGGCCTGCTCGCCGGTCCAGCGTGACGCGTCGCGCCGCGGTCCTCGGCGCACGCTGACCCGCGGGGACGGTCTAGGCTGCAGGTGGCCTGCCCGTGACCAAGCCCGGGTGCCGGGCCGCGATATTTCGAGGAGGGCGCCATGATCACCGCCATCGTGCTCGTCAAGGCCGACGTCGCCCGCATCCCCGAGGTGGCCGAGGCGATCGCGGCCATCGACGGGGTCAGCGAGGTCTACTCGGTCACCGGCGAATTCGACCTCGTCGCCATGGTGCGGGTGCGCGCCCACGACGAGCTCGCAGACGTCATCCCCGGCCGGCTCAACAAGCTCGATGGCATTGTGGACACCGAGACACATATAGCGTTCCGGACCTACTCTCAGCACGATCTCGAGGCGGCCTTCGCCCTCGGCCTCCCCGACGCGGACTGACGCGGACTAGGGACTGACGCGGACCAGGGGGGTGGCACCGCTTGCGGTCCGGCGCCCAGCACGCGTCTGGGGTCCCGGCGCCGGGCGCCTCGTGTCCAGCGGTGGCGACCGCCGCGTTGCAGTGCCTGGCGGTGGCGGCCGGCGTTCAGTTCGCGCGCAGGCGCTGAGACACGGTGACCCAGCGGTCGAGGAGGGCTGTGGCGGCGCCGGACTCGACGGCCGCGGCGGCACGCTGGTAGGCCGCACGCAGTGCCTCGGTGAGTTCACCCGCCGACGGGGCGCCGGCGACGGCCACCAGCGCGGCGGCGGCGTTCAGCCGCACCATGTCCTGCACCGGGCCGGCCTCGCCGGCGAACACCTCACGCGCCACCGTGGCGTTGAAGGCCGCGTCGGCACCGCGCAGATCAGCCGGATCGGCCCGCGGGATGCCAAGGTCGGCGGGGTCGAACGTGGTCTCGGTAGCGGTGCCGTGCCGGACCACCCACACCGTCGACGTCCCGGTCGTGGTCAGCTCGTCGAGCCCGTCGTCGCCGCGGAACACCAGCGATGAGCAGCCGCGCTCGGCGAGGACGCCGGCCATGACGCCGGCCATCCGCGGATCGAAGACCCCGACCGCCTGCGCGCGGGCGCGCGCCGGGTTGGTCAGCGGGCCGAGGAAGTTGAAGACCGTGGGCGTGCCGAGCTCGCCCCGGGTCTTGGCCGCGTGCCGCAGCGCCGGGTGATACAGCGGCGCGAAGCAGAAGGCGATGCCGACCTCCTCGGCGACCACGGCGGTCCGCTCCGGCGGCAGGTCGATCGCGACCCCGAGCGCTTCCAGCAGATCGGCGGCGCCGCACGAGGACGAGGCCGCGCGGTTGCCGTGCTTGACCATCTTGGCCCCGGCGGCCGCGGCGACGATCGCGCCCATCGTGGAGATGTTGACGGTGTGCGCCCGGTCGCCCCCGGTGCCGACCAGGTCGACGACGTCGCCGGAAATGTCGATCGGGGTGGCGTGCGCCATCATGCCGGCGGCCATGCCGGCGACCTCGGCGACGCTTTCGCCCTTGGCCCGCAGCGCCACGACGAAGCCGGCGATCTGCGCGTCTGTGGCCTCCCCCGCCATGATCTCGCCCATCGCCCAGGCGGTCTCTTCCGCCGTCAGGGACTCCCCGGAAAGCAATGCGTTGAGCAGTGCGGGCCACGTCGTACGCGCGTCCATTTTGGGTCCTCGGAGGTGGTCTCGGAGGTGGTTATGTCACTGGACGGCCAGCCGCCCCGACGGGGCCGCCCCCCGGCCCCGCATGAGATCGGCCACGGCGCGGGCCAGCGCCATCGGGTCGAGTGGCTGGCTCACCACGGCGTCGGCTCGCGACCAGGTGGCCAGCCAGCCGTCGTCACGCCGGGCGATGATCGCAAGCAGTGGCGGGCAGTCGTAGATCTCGTCCTTGGCCTGCCTGGCGATGCCGAGGCCGCCCTCGGGCTGCGCCTCGGCGTCGAGCACCGCTACGTCGATGCCGCCGCGGTCGAGGTGGGCGAACACCGCCGGGCCGGTCGCGCACTCGACGTACTCGACGCGCGGCAGGTCGGCGGCAGGTCGGCGGCCGATGGCCATCCGGACCTGGGCGCGCGTGTTCGCGTCGTCGCTGTAGACGAGGACCGTCATCGTGTCGTCGGCGCTGCTCATGCATCGGATGCTACCGGGTCGCCCGAACCGAAAGCGGCCTTGCGAAACCACCGGGCCACAGTCGGCCCCATCACCCGCGCAAAAGCGGTAGTACCGGGACATGTGAGGCCGATAACGGGGGGTCGTCCGACGGTAGCCGTCCACGTGCCGTAATAATGGCGCCCGTGGCAACTGCATCCTCGGTGGAGACAACACCCCGTCCCAGAGCGAGTCGGCCCAACCTCGTCAGCGTGGGCACGATCGTCTGGTTGTCGTCCGAGCTCATGTTCTTCGCGGCGCTGTTCGCGATGTACTTCACGATCCGCTCGGTGACGAAGGCGCAAGGCGGCGAGTGGCCGCAGGCCGAGTTCAACCTGCTGTTCTCGGGCTTCAACACCATCGTCCTCGTGCTGTCGAGTGTGACCTGCCAGATGGGCGTGTTCGCGGCCGAGCGCGGCGAGGTGCACAAGCTGCGCCTCTGGTATGTGATTTCCTTCCTGATGGGCGCGTACTTCATCACCGGGCAGGCCATCGAGTACACCCAGCTCATCAACAACGAAGGGCTGACCCTCTCCTCGTCGGCCTATGGGTCGGTGTTCTACCTGACCACGGGCTTCCACGGCCTGCACGTGACGGGTGGCCTGATCGCGTTCCTGTTCATGCTGGGACGTACGTACGCCGCGAAGCGCTGGACCCATGAGCAGGCGACAAGCGCGATCGTCGTGTCGTACTACTGGCACTTCGTCGATGTGGTGTGGATAGGGCTGTTCAGCGTCATCTTCCTCATCAAGTAGCCCGGAACGGGGATCTCCGTGAAAAGGATTTCTGCGCGGCGAGGCCGCCGAGCGAGCGGAGTGGCCGGCGAGGAACGAGCCGTCCGCGAAGCGAGCGAGAAGGCGAGCGCGACCATCAGCGCCGCATGGCGGCGAGCCCGCCGAGCGAGCGGAGTGGCCGGCGAGGAACGAGTCGTCCGCGAAGCGAGCGAGAAGGCGAGCGCGACCATCAGCGCCGCATGGCGACGGCGCCCGTGGGCGGGCTACGCCGTCTTGCTGGCCGCGCTCGCCGCCATCGGCGTCGTCTACGCCGGCTTTTCGCCCAAGGCCGAGCACGCCGCGGCGAGCAACTCCGCCCAGGCCGCGCAGGACTTGGCCAACGGCCGGGAGCTGTTCAACCAGAACTGCGCGAGCTGCCATGGGCGAAACGCCGAGGGCACCCGGGACGCCAACGGTAGGCCGATCGCGCCGAGCCTCATCGGGGTGGGCGCCGCGGCCGTGGACTTCCAGGTCAGCACCGGCCGGA
>CALAED010000458.1 GCA_937891035.1 uncultured Thermomonosporaceae bacterium
GGCGTCCACGCGCATCGAGCGGAACTTGTACACGGTGAACTGCTTGCCGCCCTCCTGACCGATCTTGATCGCGACCATCTTGGACAGTTCGGGGAAGGCCTTTTCGATGATCTTCCTGATCGCGATCTCTTTCACGGGGACTTGTTTGGCGGCGGCGGCAAGGGCGACCCCTGCGTAAGAGACAAGAGCCCCGGACACGATAGGGGTAGCGAAACGCGCGGCGGTAAGGCTCGCTGTCTTGATGCCCCCGGCCCATATGCCTGTGATGAGTAGCATGTCGTCCAAGGGCTCGATGTGGGCGTTGAGGTCCTTGCCGATGCCCCACGCGACATGGGCCATCTTCCGGTATGTGAACAGCATGGACGCCGGTGTCGTCGCAAGGACGAAGGGGAACGGAACGACTCCGCTGACCACAGCGGCGGCCGTGGCCTGGGTGTTCTGCCACCAACGCCACTGGGTGGCCGAGTCCCACCCGTCGGCCTTCTTCATGATTTCGTCGGCGTCGCCGACGATGCCGAGGAGCAACTTGGGGAACAGAGTCGCCGGGTCGAGTTCCATGACATGTCTCCCTCGATGGTGCCCCGTGCCGAAATGGAATGAGATGCACGGGTGTCAGGTGACTTCCTGATCGCACCAACGCGGGCTCGGGGGCGTGCCTTCCCCTCATCGAGCTACAGTTTTACTCCCAATTAGGGAGATTCAAACTGTCTGGAATCGTTCGAGATTGATCGACAAAAAGGCGCGCCGAGCGCTGTTGACCGGATCCGGCCAAATCTTATCCTCTTGTGACTGATCGCAATCCGGGCGACTTGGAGCCATTCCGAAATTGATCTAATAAGGCTGCTGCCCTGTCAGCCTGGCGCGGGTCCCAACCGCAGCAGTAGGCCCCCGTCGGGGACGGTGAACGATCGGGCTGAAACCAGCACGTCCTGTGTTGGTGGATGGAGGTGTATGGCGGGTAGGACGGTCGCGATCACTATGGCGGTCGCCATGAGTGCGAAGTCATTGCCTACGCATTTGTGGGGGCCTCCGCCGAAGGGGGCGTAGGCGAAGCGGTGCCGGTGGCTGGTGCCGTCGAAGCGTTCCGGCCGGAATCGGTCGGGCTCGGGCCAGTGCTTCGGGTTGCGGTGGAGGGTGTGTGGGCAGATGTGCACGGTGGTTCGCGGCCGGAGGGTGTGGCCGCCGAGGCGCTCCACTCCGATGGTGCGTCGGGTAATGATCCAGACCGGGGGAAGATTCGCATCGCCTCCGCCACCACCATGGCTGTGCGGGGGGAGTGCGGGCAGGTCGTCGATGGTGGCGGCCCGTCCGTTCAGGGTGGCGGTGGCCTCTTCGGCGATCCGCCTCGCCTCGCTCGGGTGTTTTGCGAGCAGGTACAGGGTGAACGTGATGGCCGCGGCTGTGCTCTGGTGGCCGGCCACCACGAGCGTTACCAGTTCATCGAGGATGCGGGTGGGGTCGGATTCGCGGGCCAGTAGGCGTCCGAGCATCGTATCCGGTGCCGGTTCATCGAGCCGTAGCAGGTCGGCGGCCCGGTTTCGAAGAGCCGCGGTAGCGTGGCCGAGCCGCCTGTTGCCGGGTGTCGGGAGCCAGTCCGGGAACACGACCGGAGCCTTGAGCATTCGCAGCAGCATGGGTTCCGCGTGGGCGAAAAGGTGTCCCAGCTGTGCTGCCGTCGTGGCGAGAGGCGGACCGACCAGCGCCTCAGCCAGCAGTTCAAGGGAGGTCCGCGCGGCCGCCTCCGCCACATCCACCGTCCGGCTCGGCGGGACCGCCCACTCCTGGCAAAGCCGCTCGGCCGCCCGGCTCATGGCGTCTGCGGCGGGCCGCAGCGCCTCACCTTGCAGGACGGGATACAGCACCCGGCGCCTGCGTTGGTGCTGATCGCCGTCGAGGCCGAACAGGCCGGATCCGAGCATCCGCCGGATCACCGTGAAAAAGCGCAGTCCGGTCTTTCCAAAGCGCTGCCCCGACGGGCTGGCCAGCACCTCGGCCACCAGATCGGGATCGCTTATCAGCACGTTCCGCCCGAAGAGATCGAACGGTGCGACCGCGCGGTAGCCGTCGCCGCTACCGGACAACTCCCGATAGAAGGCGACCGGGTTCGCCCCGTACGCCCTGGCGTTGATCAAGCTGGCACGCACCGAACCCAGCGCCACGCTGCCAAATGTATGGCTCCTGCCAAAGCCACCGCAAGAACGCAACGAATAACGTGTTCCCCGACGAGATCGGCCGGGCGGTACCGGAGAATTTCCATGTGCCATTTTCGCCGGGATCTTAATGAAACTTTCACATCCGCGCGGGTAGCGAGACGCGATCTCCACGAAGGCGAATGTCCAGGCCGGGAAGCATGTCAGCGGCAATGCCCAGGTCAGGAGGGCTGGCAGCTCGTTGACACAGATCTGGCAGTCGGATGTAATCCGCGACAAACAACCAGCACGCCATGGAGCCGAAATCAAAAATGTTAACGCTAACATCTCTGGCGTCCTGGCCAGATGAAAGCCGGTGGCCGGGCCAGTGGTGGCAACGACCGTCACCTGACATCCTCCGAGGAACTCCCCGATGTCTCCACGTCGACACGTTCGGTCGCCGCTGAGACGCGGGCTCGCCGTCCTCTCGTGACTGCTTCTCATAGGCGCGTTCCTCACGGTCCAGGCGTCGTCCGCGAACGGCGCGACCGTGGACACCAGCGCGTGGTACGTGCTGGTCAACCGGAACAGCGGCAAGGCGCTGGACGTCTATAACCGCTCCACCGCTGATGGCGGCCGCATCACGCAGTGGACGCGCAATGATCAGAACCAGCAGCAGTGGCAGTTCGTCGACTCCGGTGGTGGTTTCTACCGGCTGAAGTCCCGCCATAGCGGCAAGGTCTTGGACGTCTACAACCACTCCACGGCCAACGGCGCGGCCGTGGTCCAGTGGGCGGATCACAACGGCGTCAACCAGCAGTGGCGGCCGGCCGACTCGGCGGGCGGTTATGTGCGGTTGATCAGCCGTAACAGCGGCAAGGCCTTGGAGGTGCAGGGCGCCTCCACCGCTGATGGGGCCAATATCGTCCAGTACGACGACTGGGGCGGCAACAACCAGCAGTGGCAACTCGTCCAGGTCGGCAGCGGCTCCACCTATGCCAACCCGGTCGTCTGGCAGGATTTCGCCGACGGCGACATCATCCGGGTCGGGGACGCCTATTACTACTCGGCCTCGACCATGCACTACTCGCCGGGCGCGCCGATCCTGCGCTCCTACAACCTGGTCGACTGGGAGTATGCGGGTCACTCGGTCCCGAGGCTGGACTTTGATGCAGCCGCCTACGACCTCAACGGTGGCCGGGCGTATGTGAAGGGCATTTGGGCCTCGACGCTGAACCACCGCCCCAGCAACAGCACTTACTACTGGATCGGCTGCGTCGAGTTCAACCGCACCTACGTCTACACCGCCTCGGCCGTGGACGGCACATGGACCAAGCGCTCCCGGATCGACAACTGCTACTACGACGCCGGCCTGCTGATCGACAGCGATGACACCATGTATGTCGCCTACGGAAACGGCACGATCAGCGTGGCCCGGCTCTCAGCCGACGGACTCAGCGAGGTGCGCGCCCAGCAGGTGTTCCAGACCCCTTCGGGCGTCGGCACGCTGGAGGGCGCCCGCTTCTACAAGCGCAACGGCTACTACTACATCTGGTTGACCCGGCCGGCGAACGGGCAGTACGTGCTGCGCTCCACCTCCCCATGGGGCCCGTACGAGATGCGCCAGGTCCTGCTCGACATGCCGGGCCCGATCACCGGCGGCGGCGTGCCCCACCAGGGCGGCCTCGTGCAGACCCAGAACGGCGACTGGTACTACATGTCGTTCGTCGACGCCTACCCCGGCGGCCGGGTGCCCGCGCTCGCACCGATCACGTGGACCGGCGACTGGCCGACCGTGCAGACGGTCAACGGCGGCTGGGGCGTCAACTACCCGAAGCCGAACATTCAGACCAACCGGACCGTGGCATCGATGATCGGCCCGGACACCTTCACCTCGGGTGCTCTCGGGCACCGGTGGGAGTGGAACCACAACCCCGACAACTCCCGCTGGTCCACGGGCAGCGGCCTGCGCCTGCAGACCGCGACCGTCACGAATGACCTGTACGGCTCCCGCAACACGCTGACCCACCGCATCCAGGGCCCATCGTCGACGGCGACGATCGAGTTGGACTACGCGCAGATGGCCAACGGTGACCGCGCCGGGCTGGCGATGCTGCGTGACCAGTCCGCCTGGATCGGCGTCAAACGCGACAACGGCGCATACCGAGTCGTGATGACCAACGGGCTGACCATGAACGGCAGCTGGCAGACCACCGGCGCCGGCACGGAACAGGCGGGCGCGAACATCTCCGGCGGCCGGATCTGGCTGCGGGTCAACGCCGACATCCGCCCGGGTTCGGGCCGGCAGGCCCGCTTCTCCTACAGCACCGACGGGACGAACTTCGTCAGTCTCGGCCCGGCCTTCACGTTGAACAACGCCTGGCAGTTCTTCATGGGCTACCGATTCGGGATCTTCAACTACGCCACCCAATCCCTCGGCGGCGCGGTGACCGTGCGCCGCTTCGACCTGACAACCCCCTGACCTCGGAGACGAAGTGAGATACAAACTCCTTGCCATCATCGCGACTGTGGCCACGCTGCTGGTGGGCCTGCTGGTGGCCGTACAGTCCGCGAACGCGGCCACCGTCGACACCAACGCCTGGTACGTGCTGGTCAACCGCAACAGCGGCAAGGCCCTGGACGTCTACAATCTGGCGACCAACGACGGCGCCCGCATCACCCAGTGGACCAGGAACGATCAGAACCAGCAGCAGTGGCAGTTCGTCGACTCCGGCGGCGGTTACTACCGCATCAAGTCCCGCCACTCCGGCAAGGTGCTGGACGTCTACAACTGGTCCACCGCCAACGGCGGCTCGATCGTCCAGTGGGCCGACCAGAACGGCGTCAACCAGCAGTGGCGGCTGGCCGACAGCTCGGGCGGCTACGTGAGGTTCATCTCGCGCCACAGCAACAAGGCCCTCGAAGTACAAGGCGCCTCCACCGCCGACAACGCGAACATCGTCCAGTACGACGATTGGGGCGGCAACAACCAGCAGTGGCAGCTCGTCAAGGTCGGCGGCGGTGACACCGGCACGTGCAATCTGCCGTCGACGTACCGCTGGACATCAACAGGCCCGCTGGCGCAGCCCAAGTCGGGGTGGGTCTCGCTCAAGGACTTCACCGTCGCCCCCTTCAACGGCAGGCATCTGGTCTATGGGACGACGCACGACTTCGGGACGAGATGGGGCTCGATGAACTTCGGCCTGTTCACCAACTGGTCGGAGATGGCCTCGGCCAGCCAGAACACGATGTCGGCTTCCACCGTCGCGCCCACGCTCTTCTACTTCGCGCCGAGGAGTCTCTGGGTGCTCGCCTACCAGTGGGGCGGGACCGCCTTCTCCTACCGGACGTCGAACGACCCCACCAACCCGAATGGCTGGTCAGCGGAGCAGGTGCTCTTCTCCGGAAGCATCACCGGCTCCGGGACAGGACCCATCGACCAGACGCTCATCGGTGACAGCACGAACATGTACCTGTTCTTCGCCGGTGACAACGGCAGGATCTACCGGGCCAGTATGCCGATCGGGAATTTCCCGGGCAGTTTCGGCGCGACCTCGACGGTGATCATGAGTGACACGACGAACAACCTGTTCGAAGCCGTTCAGGTCTACAAGCTCCAGGGCCAGAACCGCTACCTCATGATCGTCGAGGCGATCGGCTCGCAGGGCCGTTACTTCCGCTCCTTCACGGCCACCAGTCTGAACGGCTCATGGACTCCTCAGGCCGCGACCGAGAGCAACCCCTTCGCCGGCAAGGTCAACAGTGGCGCCACCTGGACCAACGACATCAGCCATGGCGAACTGATCCGTACCAGCGCCGATCAGACCTTTACCGTCGATCCCTGCAATCTGCAGTTGCTCTACCAGGGGCGCAGCCCCAACTCCGGCGGCGACTACGGCCTCCTGCCCTACCGGCCGGGTCTGCTGACACTGCAGCGCTAACGGCGTGACACGGACCGGCTCCGGTGTGGAGCCGGC
>CALAED010000459.1 GCA_937891035.1 uncultured Thermomonosporaceae bacterium
GCGGATCGCGCAGGTTGCGCAGGTTGCGCAGGTAGCGGGGGCTGTGGAGGTCGCGGGAGTCGCGCAGGTTGCGGAGGCGCCGGTGGACGGGCCGCCGCCGCGATGGGGAGCGGGGGAGGTGGAGGTGGAGGCGTGCCGGCGTGCCCGCCGGAAGGTTCCGAGCGCGCCGGCGACGGCGTTGGTGGTGCAGGCGGGACGAAGGTGTCCTGTGCAGGCGCGGCGGGACCGGTTTCTTGGGGTGCCGGCGCCGGCGGGACGAAGGCATCCGGCGGAGGTGGGGACGGAACGAAGGCGTCCGGCGGGGGTGCGAACGTGACGAAGGCATCGGGCGGAGGTGGCTGCGGCGGTCCCCAAAAATCCCCTTGTCCCCAGGCGGGCGGGGGCGGCCCGGGCAGATCCCGCGGGTGCGCCGGGGGCGGTGATGGGGTGGCCGCCGCGGAACCGCCAGTGGTCTCCGCTACCCCCGGGTCCGTCGCGGTGGGGTCGGGGTCGGCGGGAACGTCAAAGGAGGGAGGAGGAGCGTACGGCGGCAGGGTCCAGCCGGCGTCGCCATCGGCGGCGTGCTGCTCCACCTGTTCTTCCTGGTCTTCGGGTCGCTTCGAGCGATCCTCCGGCGTGCCACCCGTGCTCACGATCCCCTCCGAGAAGGAATTAACGAACTATCCCGCGCGCAGCCTCACGTTCGCCCGCGTGGCGGCCATCGTCAACCGGCGGAGCCGGGCGCGACGGCACGCCGCCATCCCCTGCCACCAGTTGCGCGAACACGCTCCCACGACGGCGCGTGCACGGTGACATTACCCAGTGGGCCGAGGCCGTGGCCAGGCGGATCCTGCGCTCTTGACCGGGTGTAACAGAACGTCAGGAGCCATTCACATTTCTTGAAGTGCGCGGGTATAGACCGGGCCCTTGGGGATTGTCATGAAATCGATACCGCAGCGATCGACACGGACTACGATGCGTTTTGCCGGCAAGACTCCGCGCATCTGGGTGAACGGTATACGACTCGTTCATTCTCACCGGTAAACCAATCGCTCTTTTCGCGCGTCCTGCTTGCGGACGGTGGTCTTTGCGCTGGTAGTCGCGGAGAACGAGGGGTGCTGGGCGTGCGTGATATCGGTGATTGGACGTCCCGCGCCGGCATGTATCAGGGCCAGGAGACCGCTGATATCGCCCCCGCTGAACAGGCGCGAGAGGCGGCGCTCCAAGCAGTGACCCGCTTGCTCCACGAGACCGAGAGTCGGCTGCGGAACACCGAGAAACGGCTCCGCGAAGCCGAGGATCGCTACCGGCATCAGCTCTATCGCACCGAGTACGTGACCTGGCAGCTCAAGTCCTCATTCGCCCGGCGTTGGTGGCGGCTCGGCAAAGCGCTGTGGAAGGTGAAGAACAAGCCGTCCCATGTCTTTTTGCTCCCGGCCGACATCGCCCGCGTGGCCCGCCCCTCGATCATGCCCGCCCCTCCCGTACGGCCCGGCAGGAAGCAGGACGCGCCCGCGCAGGGGTCGCCCCCCCAGGCCGGGGCGGCATCCGACGCGGCGCGGCCGGATGCGGCCACGAGCCCGCGCGCCGTCGCACCGGCGATGCCGGCGATCCCGGCGGTCGCGCTGCCCGACGGCCCGGTGGTCCGGCCTGATCTCACGGTCGCGGTCATCCTGGACGAGTTCAGTGCGATGGCGTTGCGGTACGAATGGCGTCAGGTGACGTTCGGACCGGACGACTGGCGTGACGTACTAGGCCGCGAGCGCCCCGCGCTGCTGTTCGTGGAGTCCGCGTGGTTCGGCAACGACCGGCGCTGGGGTGGCCACGTCAGCGGCCCGGAAGGGCCGAGCCAAACGCTGCGAGAGCTCGTCGGCTGGTGCCGCGGCCAGGGCATACCCTCGGTGTTCTGGAACAAGGAGGACCCGCCGAACTTCGACCGGTTCATCGAGACGGCGAAACTCTTCGATCACGTCTTCACCACCTGCGGCGAAATGATCCCGCGTTACCGCGAGATCCTCGGCCACGACCGCGTCCGCGTGCTGTCGTTCGCCGCCCAGCCGCGCATCCACAACCCGGTCAACGTTCCCGGCGGCCGGCGGCACGACGTCGCCTTCGCCGGGACGTACTTCAACCACAAGCACCCCAGGCGAGCCGAGCAGATGAGCGCCGTGCTCGAGCCCGCCCGCGGCTTCGGCCTGCACATCTACTCGCGGATGCCGGAGCACGACGGCCGGTTTCGGTTCCCCGACCAGTACGACCGGCACGTCGTGGGGACACTCCCGTACGAGCGGATGCTCGCCGCCTATAAGGCCTACAAGGTCTTCCTCAACGTGAACTCAGTGGTCGACTCGCCGACCATGTGCGCCCGCCGCATCTTCGAGTTGTCCGCCTGCCGTACCCCGGTCCTATCGGGCCACTCCCGTGCGATCGAGCAGTTCTTTCCGGGCACGGTGACGATGGCCACGACGCCTGCGGAGACCCAGACGCTGCTCGCCGGGCTCCTGGCCAACCCCGAGTTGCGCGAGCGGCGGGCTCATCTGGCGATGCGTGAAGTGTTCGCCAAGCACACCTTCGGCCACCGGGTCGATGCCGTGCTCGACGCGGTCGGCAAGCGCATACCACGCACCGAGCCGTACATCTCGGTCATCATGGCGACCAACCGGCCGGGCCAGCTGACCCACGCCATCGAGCAGGTGGCCGGCCAGCGCTGGTCGCGTCTGCAGTTCGTGCTGGTCCTGCACGGTTCCGATCTCCAGCCGGACGTCGTACGGGACAAGATCGTCGCCGCTGGGCTCAGCGAGGTGGTGGTGTTGAACGCGGACCGGACGATGCCGCTCGGCGAGTGCCTGAACGTCGCGATCGACGCGGCCGACGGCGACCTCATCGCGAAGATGGACGACGACGACCTGTACGGCGAGCACTATCTGTCCGACCTCGCCGCCGCGTTCTCCTACACCGACGCCGACATCGTCGGAAAGCGCGCCTGCTACGTACAACTTCGCGCGATCAACGCGACGTTGCTGAGCAAGCCCGAGCTCGAGCACCGCTACTGCGATCTCGTGCGCGGCGGCACGATTTTGGCCTCCGGTGATGTGCTGCGCGGCCTGCGCTTCGACCACGTGCCCAGGGGTTCGGACACCAAGTTGCTGCGCCGCGCCGGGGAGCAGGGGATCCGGATCTACTCCGCGGACCGCTTCAACTACGTCTACGTCCGCAACGCCGATCCGGCCGAGCACACCTTCCAGGTCAACGACGCCGAACTTCTGAAGCAGGCACGAGTGGAGTTCTACGGCCCGCCGGAGCAACACGTCTGTATCTGACGTCTCTTAAGTCTCTGTCGCACCGACCGAGGTCGCCCTCGGTAGCTGATCTGACGGCCGCGCGGCCTCGGCGCGATGTGATGTCCGCTCCCAGTGATGGGAGACTTCCGGCTATGACCCGTGCATCCGTCAGCGTCGACGACATCCGCGCGGCCCGCGCCCTGCTGGGCGATGTCGTGGCCGTCACGCCGCTGTTGCACTCCCGCTATCTGTCCGGTCAGGTTGGCGGCCCGGTTTACCTCAAATGCGAAAACCTGCAGCGTGCCGGTTCCTTCAAGGTGCGCGGCGCGTACGTCAGGATCGCCCGGCTGAGCGAGGAGGAGCGGGCCCGCGGGGTGGTCGCGGCCAGCGCCGGCAACCACGCCCAAGGCGTCGCGCTCGCCGCCGGCCTGCTCGGCGGCAAGGCCACCGTCTACATGCCAGAGGGCGCGCCGCTGCCCAAGGTGGCGGCGACCAAGTCGTACGGCGCCGACGTGATCTTGCAGGGCCCAACGGTCGACGGCTGCCTGACCGCGGCGCGCGAGCACGCCGAGCGTGAGGGTGCTGTCTTCATCCACCCGTTCGACCACCCGGATGTGGTGGCCGGGCAGGGCACGATCGGGCTCGAGATCCTCGAGCAGTGTCCGGACGTCCGCACCGTGGTGGTCGCCGTGGGCGGGGGCGGGCTCGCCGCGGGCATCGCGGCGGCGATCAAGGACAGCCGGCCGGACGTGAAGGTCATGGGGGTGCAGGCCAAACGCGCGGCGGCGTTCCCGCCCTCCCTGGCCACCGGCCATCCCGTCCGCGTCGACGTCGGGCCGACGATGGCCGACGGCATCGCGGTCGGGCGGCCGGGCAAGCTCACCTTCGCCATGGTTGCCCAGCTGGTCGACGCCGTCGTGACCGTTTCGGAGGAGTCGCTCGCGCAGGGCCTGCTGGCCTGCCTGGAACGATCTAAGCAGGTCGTCGAGCCGGCCGGGGCCGCCGGGGTCGCGGCCATGCTTGAGCATTCCTATGCCTTCGAACCGCCCGTGGTCGCCCTGCTGTCCGGCGGCAACATCGACCCGTTGCTGCTCGCCAAGGTGCTGCGGCACGGGCTGTCGGCCGCCGGCCGTTACCTGGTGTTCCGGGTCCGGCTGTCCGATCGGCCCGGCGCGCTGGTCATCTTGCTCGGCGAGTTGGCCGAGCTCGGTGTGAACGTGCTCGACGTGACCCACGAGCGGGTGGCCGCGCGGCTGCCCGTCGACGAGGCCGAGGTCTTGCTGCACGTCGAGACCCGCGGCCCCGACCACTGCGACGAGGTGCTCGACCGCCTGCGCGCCAGCGGCTACACGCTCAGCTTCACCTGACCGCCCGCCGGCGGGCGACGTCGTTTTTGTCGCCTAGGTGAGCGCCGGCTTGCCCGCGGTGAAGGCCCAGGCCTGGAACAGCGGGCCGAGATCCGTGCCCGCCAGCCGCTCGACGAAGGCGATGAAGTCCGCGGTCGTGACGTTGCCGTAGCGATGCTCGGCGGGCCAGCGCCGGAGCAACGTGAAGAAGGCGTCGTCGCCGATTGCCTTGCGCACCATGTGCAGGGTCATCGCGCCGCGGTCATAGACCGTCTCGTGGAAGATGTTGTCCCGGCCAGGGTCGGCCATGACCGGCCTCCACACCTCCGCGCCCGGGGGCTGCGCGTAGGTCTCGTCGAACAGCCGCTGCGCGGTCGCGCCGCCCGATCTTTCGCTGAAGAGCCATTCGGCGTACGTCGCGAAGCCCTCGTTCAGCCAGATGTCCTTCCAGAACGCGGGCGTGACGCTGTCGCCGTACCACTGATGGGCCAACTCGTGCGCGACAAGACCGCCGCTCGGATTCACCCCCGGGGTGGGGCGGTCGTACACCGGCCGGCCCTGGGTCTCCAGTGAATACCCCACGGTCACCTCGTCGGCGATGCCGCCGGTGGAGGCGAACGGGTAGCGGCCGAAGATCGTCTGTTCCCAGTCCACGATGTCGGCGGTCCGGTCGTGGAACTCGGCGGGCTGGGACCGCGCCGTGACGAGCTGCGGATCGATGGCGGTGATGTTGGGCAGGCCGCTCGGCGTCCGCCCCGATGTCACCTTGTACCTGCCGATCGCCACCATGGCGAGCTCGCTGGACATCGGCTGTCGCATCGCCCAGCGGTACGTCGTCGTGTCGCCGCGCGGCGTGGTGCCCATCGGCTCGCCATTGGCCAGCGCCGTCAGGTTGCCAGGGACGGTGATCGCGTAGCTGTAGGTGGCCTTGTCCCGGGGAGTGTCGTTGACCGGAAACCAGGTGGCCGCGCCGATCGGCTGGTTGAGCGTCACCGCGCCGTCGTCGGTGGCGAGCCAGCCGGACAGGCCGAGCGCGGGGTCGTCGACCTTCGTCGGCACACCCGAGTACGACACCGTCGTCGTGAAATCGCCGCCCGTGCGCAACCCCTGTGCCGGCGTGACCACGAGTTCCTGGGCGCCCGCGCGGGTGAAGGACGCCGGCCGGCCGTTGACCGTCAGCTCGCTGATCGTCAGCGGGCCTTGGAAATCCAGGTTGAAGCGCGACAGGTTCTGGATGGCCCTGGCGGAGATCCGGGCCGTGCCGGTGAGCTTCTTGGACACAGGGTCGTAGGACAGGGCGAGATCGTAGTGGGTGGCGTCGTAGCCGCCGTTGCCCATGTCCGGGAAGTAGGGGTCGCCGGCGCCGGCCGTCCCCGGCGTGAAGCCACCCCCGGGGGCCGCGGCGTTCGCCGCGGCTGCGGGGACGACCAGGCCGGTCGCGACTAACGTCGCGGTGAGCGCGGTGCCCGTCGCGCCGGCCCATCTGCTGAGGAAATTGCCG
>CALAED010000460.1 GCA_937891035.1 uncultured Thermomonosporaceae bacterium
CGGCCCCTTCGACATCGTCGTCCTGGGCGGCGGCAGCGGTGGCTACGCGTGTGCGTTGCGGGCGGCGGAGCTGGGCAAGCGCGTCGCGCTGATCGAGCGCGACAAGATCGGTGGCACCTGCCTGAACCGCGGCTGCATTCCCACCAAGGCGCTGCTGCATGCGGCCGAGGTGGCCGACCAGACTCGTGACGCGGCGAGCTTCGGCGTCAAGGCCCAGTTCGACGGCGTGGACGTGGCCGGCGTCAACGCGTACAAGGATAAGGTCGTCAGCACCACGGTGAAGGGCCTGACCGGGCTGATCCAAGGCCGCGGCATCGCCATCATCGAAGGCGAGGGCCGGCTCACCGGCCCCACCCAGGTCCAGGTGAGCGACGCGGCCGGCGCGACCACTACGCTCGAGGCCGGCCACATCGTCCTGGCGACGGGCTCGGAGCCGAGGTCGCTGCCCGGCCTCGACATCGACGGCGACCGCGTCATCTCCAGCGACCACGCGCTGATGCTCGACCATGTTCCCGAGTCGGTGGTGGTGCTGGGCGGCGGCGTGATCGGCGTCGAGTTCGCCAGCGTATGGCGGTCGTTCGGCGCCGAGGTGACGATCGTCGAGATGCTGCCCCATCTGCTCCCGCTGGAGGAGGAGTCCAGCTCCAAGCGGCTCGAGCGGGCCTTCCGGCGGCGCGGCATCAAGTCCGAGCTTGGCGCTCGGTTCGAAAACGTCAAGTACACCGACAACGGGGTGGCCGTCACCCTCGACGGCGGCAAGAAGCTCGACGCCGAGCTGCTGCTCGTGGCGGTCGGCCGCGGCCCGGTCTCCGCCGACCTGGGGTTCGAGGCGGCCGGCGTCGAGCTGGAGCGCGGCTTCGTCAAGGTGGACGAATACTGCCGTACGAGCGTGCCGACCATCTCGGCCGTGGGCGATCTCGTCCCCACCCCGCAGCTGGCGCATGTCGGCTTCGCCGAGGGCATCTTGGTGGCCGAGCGGCTAGGCGGCCTCAGCCCGGCTCCGATCGACTACGACGGCGTGCCGCGCATCACCTACTCCGAGCCCGAGGTCGCCGCGGTCGGCATCACCTCCGCCGTGGCCAAGGAGCGCGGTCATGAGATCACCGAGGTCACCTACGATCTCGCGGGCAACCCGCGAAGCAAGATCCTGCAGACCCAGGGCGAGGTCAAGGTGATCGCGGCCAAGGACGGCCCCGTGCTCGGCATCCACATGGTGGGCAGCCGGGTCGGCGAGCTGATCGCCGAGGGGCAGCTCATCTACAACTGGGAGGCGCTCCCCGCCGAGGTCGCGCAGCTCATCCATCCGCACCCGACACAGTCCGAGGCCATCGGCGAGGCGCACCTCGCCCTCGCCGGAAAGCCGCTGCACGTCCACGGCTGAACCGCCTGTACGCATTTCAAAAGGAGTCGCTGAGAGCCATGCCGGTCTCCGTCACCATGCCCCAGCTCGGCGAGAGCGTCACCGAGGGCACCGTCACCCGCTGGTTGAAGAAGGAGGGTGAGCACGTCGAGACCGACGAGCCGCTCCTCGAAGTGTCCACCGACAAGGTGGACACCGAAATCCCCTCGCCCGCCTCGGGCGTGCTGACCAGCATCACCGTCGCCGAGGACGAGACCGTCGAGGTCGGCGCCCAGCTCGCGGTCATCGCCCAAGAGGACGAGGCGACGGCCGAGGCGGCGCCACCGGCCGCCGAGGCCCCACCGGCCGCGGCCGCCGAACCGGCCGCCCCGGCACCCGCCGAGCAGCGGGACCAGCCACCGGCGGCGCCGGCCGCGCCGGAGACACAGGCACCAGAAGCGGAAGCGGCGCCCGAGCCCGGGCCGTGGCCGCCGGCTGCGCCCGAGCCGCCGACTCCCCCGCCTCCCCCGGCTCCGCCGGCCGCCCCGGCCCCGCCGGCACCGGCACCCGCGCAGGCTCCGGCCCAGGCTCCGGCCCAGGCGCCCGCCGCGCCGCCGGCCCCGCCCGGCGAGGGTCCGTACGTGACGCCGCTGGTCCGCAAGCTCGCGGCCGAGCACAACGTCGATCTGTCGCAGGTCAAGGGCACCGGCGTCGGCGGCCGCATCCGCAAGCAGGATGTGCTCGAGGCCGCCCGAGCGCGGCAGGCGGAACAGGCCGCCCAGGCCGAACGCGCCGCGCCGGCTGCGCCAGCCGCCCAGGCACCCACCGGGCCAGCCGCGCCCGCCGCCCAGGCGCCCGCCGCGCCGGCCGCTCAGGCACCCGCAGCGTCGGCCCCGGCGGCCGTCGCCCCGTCGCCGGAGGCGGCCCGTGTGCGCGGCACCACCGAGAAGATGTCGCGTATCAGGCAGACCATCGCTCGCCGCATGGTGGAGTCCCTACAGGTCTCCGCCCAGCTCACGACCGTGGTCGAGGTCGACATCACCAAGATCGCCAAGCTGCGGGAGCGGGCCAAGGCCGACTTCCAGCGGCGCGAGGGCGTCAAGCTGTCGTTCCTGCCGTTCTTCGCGTTGGCCGCGGTCGAGGCGCTCAAGGTCCACCCGAAGCTCAACGCCGTGATCAACAGCGAGACCAGCGAGGTCACCTACCACGACACGGAAAATCTCGGCATCGCGGTCGACGTGCCCGACCGCGGCCTCATGGTGCCGGTGATCCACAACGCCGGCCAGCTTAACCTCGGCGGCCTCGCCCAGAGGATCGCCGACCTCGCCGAACGCACCCGCACCAACAAGGTCAGCCCGGACGAGATCGCCGGCGGCACGTTCACGATCACCAACACGGGCAGCCGCGGCGCGCTGATCGACACGCCCATTCTCAACCAGCCACAGGTCGGCATGCTTGGCACCGGCGCGGTCGTGAAGCGTCCCGCGGTCGTGGACGACCCCGCCCTCGGTGAGGTCATCGCCGTACGGTCGATGTGCTACCTGTGTCTCACCTACGACCACCGCCTGGTCGACGGCGCCGACGCCGCCCGCTTCCTCGCCACGGTCAAGCACCGGCTGGAAGAGGGCAACTTCGAAAGCGAACTCGGCCTCAGCTGACGATCATCGGCCCCTTCGGCCTGGGACGCCAACGGGCGGGCCGGCCGCAGGGGCCCCACAGTGCAGACGAGCGCCTCCCGAACGGGGCCGGCGGATCCCGTTGAGGACACCATGGGCCAGTCCGTCGATGGGCCACACCCATCGGGAGGCGCTCACCTACATCCTCACTATCAGTCGGGCTCCAGGGCCACGCCGAGATCACGGCACAGTCGCTCGGCCCATTCGGTCGTGGGATGGGCGCTGCCCAGGCTGGCCAGCGCGCAGATGTAGGCGCGCCGGGCGCCCGCCTGAGCATCGGTCACGCGGCCGAGCGCGTGATAGGTGAAGGCGAGGTTGCCGAGGCGGATCGCCACGTCGGGATGGTCGGCGCCCAGCGCGCCCTCAGTGATCGCCAACGCCCGCTCCTCCAACGGCAGCGCGTCACCGGCCAGCCCCAGCTCCGAATAGCTGGAGGCGAGGTTCCCCAGGGCCGTCGCCACGTCGGGATGGTGCGCCCCGAGCGCGCCTTCGATGATCGCCAGCACCTGCTTTTCCAACGGCAGCGACTCGTCCGCCCAACCCAGCATCCGATACGTCCCGGCGAGGTTGCCGAGGCGAATGGCCACGTCGGGGTGGTCGGCGCCGAGGGCGTCCTCGGTGATCGCCAGCGCCCGCTCCTCCAGCGGCAGCGCCTCGCCGACCAGATCCAGCGCCTTGCAGGTCAGCGCCAGATTCCCCATGGCGGTTGCGACGTGCGGATGGTTCGGTCCCAGCGCGTCTTCGGTGATCGCCAGCGCCCGCTCCTCCAGCGGCAGCGACTCGGCGACCCGGCCGAGCTGTGCGTACGTGGAAGCGAGATTTCCCAGGGCCGTGGCGACATGCGGATGGTCGGCGCCCAGCGCGCCCTCGGTGATCCCCAGCGCGCGTTCCTCCAGCGGCAGGGCGTCGGCGGCCCGGCCCAGCGCCGAGTAGATGGACGCCAGGTTGCCCAGCCGGACGGCGACGTCGGGGTGGTCGGCGCCCAGAGCGGTTTCGGTGATCGTCAGCGCCCGCTCCTCGAGCGGCAGCGCGTCGGCGGCCCGGCCCAGACCCACGTACGTGGACGCCAGGTTGCCCAGCCGGATGGCCACCTCGGGACGGTCGGCGCCAAGCGCCGTCTCGGTGATCGCCAGCGCCCGCTCCTCCAGCGGCAGCGCGTCCGCCGCCCGGCCCAGCGCCTTGTAGATGAGCGCGAGATCCGCCAGCGCGCGCGCCACCCGCGGATGGTCCGGCCCGAGCAGCCGCTCGGTGATCGTCAACGCGCGCCGTGCCGTCGGCAGCGCCTCGGCGACCAGGCCCAACTCGCGGTGGGTCCCGGCGAGGGCGCCCAGCGCCGCCGCGATGTCCAGATGGTCGGGCCCCAGTGCCTGCTCGGCGATCGTCACCGCGCGTGCCGCCAAGGGCAGCGCCGCGGGCAAGCGGCCCAGCTTCCGGTAGAACTCGGCGAGTCTTGCCAGGGCGGCCGACACGTCGGGGTGATCGGGCCCAAGGGTCCGCTCGGTGACCGCCAGCGCCTGTTCGCAGTACGTCAACGCCTGGGGGTAGGCGCCCTGCGCCCAATAAAACAGCGCGGTCTCGTTGAGCAGCACCCCGAGCGGCTCGGAGTCCGCGTGCCCGGCGCACTGCCGGGCCACCGTTTCGATGTGCGGGGTCAGCCGGCGCCACAACGGCCAGCCGGCGACATCGGAGTCGGGCGCGGCCGGGATGGCTCGCACCAGCCAGTCGAGTGCCGTAGGCCCGGCTTCCGGGTCGGCCTCCGCATCCATCGCCAGCGCGGACTGGACGGAGCGGTGGAGGACGACCGGCGCGGGGCCTCCGTCGCTCGCGGCGTCGCGGCCGATCATGCCGTAAGTCGCGAGCAGGTCGAGTGCCGCGTTGACGGCCACGTCACCGTCGCCGACCTCGCCGGGTGCGATCAATTCCCGTGGGATGACCTCCGGCGCGTAGCCGGCGAGGACATGCAGCAGCCGGACCGCGCCCGGATCTCTGCCGGCGAGCGCGGAACGGGTGATCTCCCAGACGCGGGCGACGGCGCGGTGCCGCGCGCCGCCCGTCTCGTCCGTCGGTGCGCCGCTCGTCTCGGCTGTTGACGCGGCCCGCGCCCGCAAAAGTTCCAGGTAGCGCCCGAGGCCGATCCCGGTCTCGCGAATGTAGGCCGCGGCCTGCTCCAGGGCCAGCGGCAGGTGGTCCAGCTCGGCCGCGATGCGACCGGCGACCTCCTGATCGGCCGCTGGGACGGGCTCGCCGCCTGGATCCCGGGCGACCGCCCCGGTCAACGTCAGCACGAGCTCGCTCGCCGCCCGCGGCGCGAGCGGCTCGAGTTTGATCTCTGCGGCCGGGCCGCCCCAGCCGCTCCGGCGGCTGGTGATCACGATGTGCCCGGAATCGAGCCGGGCGGCGAGGGACTCGACGAGCTCGACGTCTTCGGCATCGTCGAGAACGAGCAGCCAGCCGTCGTGGGTCCGCAGCCAGCCCAGCGCCCAGTCGATGGCGACCGCCGTCTTGACCGTAGGGCCGAGGCAAGGGTGGATGCGGACGGCGAGCGCGGCGAGGCCGGCGCCGATGTGCTCCGCGCTGCTCGCGGTGATCCAGCCGACCAGGCGATATCGGTCACGGCAGTCGTCGGCGTACCGAAGGGCCAGTTCGGACTTGCCGATGCCGCCCGGCCCCGGCTCCGCCTGGGTGATCACGACGGTCCCGTCGCGGCACAGGGCATCGCGCAGCCGCCGGGCCGAGTATTCGCGACCGACGAACGCCGCCGCCGGGCGCCGCGGCAGCACGGTCAGTCCGGACCGGGCGGGGACGTCTTCTGGGCGGGGCAGGTGGGCCATGCGCACCCGCGGGCCGACATCGGCCTGATCGTCGCGCTGCGCGATGCCACGAATGGCGGTGCCGACGATGGAACCGTCGCCGGTCACCGCCAGGAACGTCGTCCTTGAGCCGCCCATAGCTCTCAATACCGCATACCGGCGAGAGCCCCCGGCCGGATCCGAATCCGCAGCTGCACGTTCTTGTACGTCCCCGTGATCGACGACGTCGGCCGATAACGGCCTGCGGTTTGAGATTACCTCACGAACACCTTCGTGACAGCCCGCCATGACTCCTTGTCTATGCGTATGTGTCCCTATGGGCGGGCCGGGCGGGTACGGGCGGGGCCTGGGCCATAGAGTGCGGGTATGAAGGTCGCGATCACCGGGGCGTCCGGGCTGGTGGGGCGGGCTCTCGTCCGGTCCCTGCTCGGCGACGGCCATGAGGTCGTCCGGCTTGTGCGCAAAGAGCCGAGCGGTGCGGACGAGGCGCGCTGGGATCCGTTCGGTGCCATCGACGCCAGGGCACTCGATGGCGTGGACGCGGTCGTGCACCTGGCCGGTGCCGGCATCGGGGATCACCGCTGGACGGAGTCGTACAAACGGCAGATCCGCGACAGCCGCGTCGTCGGCACACGCAACCTGGCCGAGACGCTGGCCGGGCTCGCCGCCAAGCCGCGAGTGCTGGTATCGGCGTCGGGGATGAACTTCTACGGCGACACCGGCGACCGGGCGACCGACGAGACCGCGCCGGCCGGTACGGGATTTCTCGCCGACCTCGCCCGCGACTGGGAGGCCGCGGCGGCGCCCGCCGCCGACGCCGGGATCCGGGTCGTCCTCCCGCGCAGCGGGCACGTGCTGACCGCGGACGGCGGTTTCCTCGGCAGGCTGCTCCCGCTGTTCAAGCTCGGTCTCGGCGGCAAGCTCGGCAACGGCCGGCAGTGGATGAGCTGGATCTCCCGGGACGACCACATCGCGGCGCTGCGGTTCCTCATCGACGGCGACATCGCGGGGCCGGTCAACCTCACCACGCCGCACCCGGTCACCAACGCCGAATTCACCAGGGCGCTCGGCCGGGCCGTGGGCCGCCCGGCGATCTTCACGGTGCCGTCGTTCGCGCTGCGCGTCGCCCTCGACGGTCTGGCCGACGAGGGCGCGCTGATCAATCTGCGCATCGTGCCGGGAAGGTTGACCGCCGCCGGGTTCGCCTTCCGCCATCCCGAGTTGGACGGTGCGCTCGCCGACCTGCGATGACGTGGTACGCGGCGCGCCTTGTGCCCGGTGCCGGTCACGCCCCGTACGGTGATCGGGTGGGCGACCCATGAGCCGGGAGTGAGCCCGCCGAGTGAGCGAAGCGGCCGGCGAGCCCCCGGGCGAGCCGTCCGCGCAGCGAACGAGAAGGGCGAACGACCCCATGCACACTGACGCACAGCCCCATATCCTCGCCATCGGCGGCGGTGCCTTCCTTCAGAGCCCCCGATACGGGTACATGCCGAGTCCGCTCATCCGGTACGCGCTCGACCTCACGGGTCAAGACCGCCCGCGTGTCTGCTTCCTCACCACGGCGACCGGCGACCCGCCCGATCGCGTCGGTTACGCGTACGCGGCGTTCACACAACTCGATGTCGAGGTGAGCCACCTCGCGCTGTTCCCGATGCCGAACGTCGAGGACATGCGGGGCCATCTGCTCGGGCAGGACCTCATCTATGTTTTCGGCGGCAGCGTGGCCAACATGCTCGCGCTGTGGCGGCTGCACGGCCTGGACGAGATCCTGCGGGCTGCCTGGCGGGACGGCATCGTGCTCGCCGGGGAGAGCGCCGGCGCGCTGTGCTGGCACGTCGGCGGCACCACCGACTCTTTCGGCCCGCGGCTGCGCGCGCTGACCGACGGCATGGCCCTCCTGCCGTACTCCTGCGGCGTGCATTACGACGGCGAACAGCGCCGGCCGCTGCTGCAACGTTTGGTCGGCGAGGGGACGCTGCCGGCTGGGTACGCGGCCGATGAGGGCGTCGGGCTGCACTATGTCGGCACCGAGTTCGTCCAGGCGGTCTCCTACCGCGAGGCCGGCCGGGCCTACCTCGTCGAGCCGGACGGTTCCGGTGGCGCCAAGGAGACCGCGATCGAGCCGCGCGTGCTCAAGTAGCGCGGGCCGCGGGGATCAGCGGTGGCTGAAGTAGGCTTTGGGCCGTGAGCGACCTGGTCTTTGTCCATGCCGGCTTCGGCGAGCGGGCAGTCCCGTACGAAGAGGCATGGGAGCTGCAACGGCGCACCCACGCCCGCCGGGTGAACGACGAGATTCCCGATACGGTGCTGCTGCTCGAGCACCCCCCGGTTTACACGGCCGGCAAGCGCACCCAAGCCATAGACCGGCCGATCGGCGACCCCGGCGCCCCGGTGATCGACGTCGACCGCGGCGGCAAGATCACCTGGCATGGGCCCGGCCAGCTCGTCGCCTACCCGATCGTCCGGCTGCGCGATCCCGTCGACGTCGTCGCCTACGTCCGCTCGCTCGAGCAGGCGCTGATCGCGGTCTGCGCCGATCTCGGGCTGAAGACCACGCAGGTCGATGGCCGCAGCGGAGTCTGGGTGCCGGACGTGCCGGACGTGCCGGACCGCAAGATCGCAGCCATCGGCATCCGCGTCTCGCGCGGCGTCACCATGCACGGTCTGGAGCTCAACTGCGACTGCGACCTCGCGTGGTTCGGCCGCATCGTGCCGTGCGGCATCAGCGACGCCGGGGTGACGTCGCTGACCCGGGAGCTGGGCCGCCAGGTCACCGTGGCGGAAACGCTTCCGCTCGTCGAACGGCACCTCGCCGAGGCATTCGACTCGCCGGCCACCTTCCACCGGACGCTCGCCCAGATCTGACCGGCTGACCTCACCGCGACGTCCATACGACGCCGAGGCGGGGCGCGGCCCGGTCGACGTCAGGCCATGGTCTTGTAGATGGCCTGGCCCGCCGCGGCCGCCGCGGCGTAAAAGCCGGTCAGCGCCGCATAGGCGGGCTGGAACGTGCGTTCGCGCGCGTCCTTCGGCCAGTCCGCCGCGCCCTGGATATCCAGCGAGGCCATCTTCTTGACGTTGTATCTGCCCGCGATCGCGGCGAAGTCCGTACTCGACAGATGGTCGGCGGCCGGCTTGACCCGGTCGGGCGTGAGGTAGAGCACGTCCATCCCGAGTTCGTCGGCGCCGTCCTCGGTGAGCAGTCGCCCGCCGCAGACCACGTCGGAGGCTGGCGGCTTGCCGTCCCAGGGATCACCGGTGATCAGGTAGTTCAAGCCCTGCCAAATATCCCCGATGTCGAGGAGGTTGGCGGCCGGTTGCCGCTTTCGCCAGTCGGCCGTACCGAAAACCAGGCGGGAGATGCGCCCCGGATCCGTTTCCCCCTCCAAGGTCGGCGGCAGCCTGAGATACGTCATTGCCAGGCCCACGGGGTTGCCTCCTGGGTACGACGTCGTGGAACAACAGGCTGTTACCCTAGAGAGAATCACAGGGGTAAAAGGCGGGAACACGCGAATCGACCGCCACTAGCCCGAAAATCCGCCCCAATTGTTATGCGGGCGTAGTCTTCCGTACGCGCACCGCGGTGCCGTAGGCGCACATCTCCTGGCCGAGCTCACCCAGGTCATTGGCGTCGAACCGCACGGCGACTATGGCGTTGGCGCCCAGCGTCTCGGCGTTGTCGGTGAGCCGCTTCTGCGCCTCTATGCGGCTCTCGTTCAGCATCTTCGTCATGCCCTTGAGCTCGCCGCCGAACATGGACCTCAGGCCCGCGCCGAACTGGGATCCGGCGTGCCTGCTGCGCACGGTCAGGCCGAAGACCTCGCCGAGCACCTCGATCACCTCGTAGCCGGGCAGGTCATCCATTGTGCTGATAATCATTGATATCCCCCGTTCCGGAGCGCGCCCGGCTGATCACGAGATGTGTACCCCGGCGGTCTCGCCCCCATGCGAGATGCGATCGCGCCGGGCGGGGCGATCCGCGCCGCCGGCGAGTACGTAACCTGGGAGGGTGACTGCCGTAACGCCCGAGGGACGCAAGCTCCTGCGCCTCGAGGTCCGCAACAGCCAAACGCCCATCGAGCGCAAGCCGCCGTGGATCAAGACCCGGATGAAGACCGGGCCCGAATATCGCCGGCTGAGCGAGTTGGTCCGGGCGGAGGGCCTGCACACGGTCTGCCAGGAGGCCGGGTGCCCCAACATCTTCGAGTGCTGGGAGGACCGCGAGGCCACCTTCCTCATCGGCGGCGACCAGTGCACGCGGCGCTGTGACTTCTGCCAGATCGACACCGGCAAGCCCGCCGCCTACGACCGCGACGAGCCGAGGCGGGTGGCCGAGTCGGTGGCCGCGATGGGTCTGCGGTACGCCACGGTCACCGGCGTGGCCCGCGACGACCTGCCCGACGGCGGGGCGTGGTTGTATGCCGAAACGGTCCGCCAGATCCACGCGCTGGTGCCCGGCGACGGCGCGGTGGCCGGCGAACGCTGCGGGGTCGAGCTGCTGATCCCCGATTTCAACGCCGAGTCCGAGCCGCTCGCCGAGGTGTTCGGCGCCCGCCCGGAGGTACTCGCGCACAACGTCGAGACGGTGCCGCGGATCTTCAAGCGCATTCGCCCCGCGTTCCGGTACGAGCGGTCGCTCGCGGTGATCACGGCGGCCCGCGAGGCCGGGCTCGTCACCAAGTCCAACCTCATCCTCGGGCTCGGCGAAACGCGCGCGGAGGTCAGCGAGGCGCTCCGCGACCTGCACGCCGCCGGCTGCGAGCTGGTCACCATCACCCAATATCTGCGGCCGAGCCCGCGCCACCATCCGGTCGAACGCTGGGTCCTGCCTGAGGAGTTCGTCGAGCTGGGTGCGGAGGCCGAGGAGATCGGCTTCGCCGGGGTGATGTCGGGCCCGCTGGTCCGCTCGTCGTATCGCGCCGGCCGTCTCTATCGTCAGGCCATCACGGCCCGCGGTTAGCGGCAAAGACGCGAAGGGCGAACACGGACCGGAAAGGCGGGGCGCGTTTCCGGTCGGCCGGGGAATCACCGTATCCTGCGGACCATGGCAAAAAAGCCCACGGCGGGTGCCGAGGAGCGCCCCGGCCGCATCAAGCAGATCCGCTTGGTCGCCTCCATGGTCCAGGCGGCCAACAAGAAGGCCCTCCCCATCGTCTTCGCCGCGGCGATCGGCACGCTGCTCCTCTTTGTGATCATCGGGCTGCTCACCGGCGGCCTCATCCTGATGATCCCCATGGGCATCCTGGCCGGAACGGCCGTGGGCATGATCGTGTTCGGCCAGATCGCGCAGCGCACGCAGTACAAGCTGATTTCCGGCCAGCCCGGCGCGGCGGCCAGCGTGCTGGAGACCATGCGCGGCAACTGGACGGTCACTCCGGCCGTCAACGCCAACCGCACGATGGACGTGGTGCACCGGGTCGTCGGCCGGCCCGGGGTGATCCTCGTCTCCGAGGGCCCCGCGGCGCGCGTCGGACCGCTGCTCGGCGCGGAGAAGCGCAGGATCTCGCGTGCGGCGCAGGAAGTGCCGATCTATAACATCCAGGTCGGCGAGGAGGAGGGCCAGATCCCGATCGCCAAGCTGCAGCGGCACATCGCCAAGCTGCCGCGCAACCTCAAGAAGGTCGAGGTCGGCGAGGTCAACGACCGGCTGCGGGCGCTCCCCCAGGCTCTCAAGATGCCCAAGGGCCCCATGCCGAAGGGCGTCCGGATGCCCAAGGGCCCCAAGCCCCGCTCCCGTTAGCGCGCGCGTACGGCCATCGAGACCCGTACGCCCTCAGGACCGTACGACGACGGTTTGCGCGGCCTTGTCGTGCAGACCGCGGTAGTCACGGTCCCACAGCAGCGCCGGTACGACCGCGAGCAGCAGTGCGGTGCGGACCAGCGCCCAAAGCGGGCCGACCGGTTGGCCGTCCACCCGCACCACCCGCAGCCCCAGCATCCGTTTGCCGAACGTGAGCCCGAGCAACGCCGTGAGCAGCCAGGTCTCAACTCCGAACGCGGCCACCGGCCACAGGTTGCCGGGTGTGAGCCGCCACCCTGCGGCGGCGGCGATGAACGACACGGTGAGCAGCGCCACCAGCCAATCGATGAACAGGGCTCCCAGCCGCCGCCCGTATCCGGCGACCGAGCCGCTGCCGGTACGCGGCAACCCGAGCCGTTCACCCGGATAGACGAGATTGTCCGGACTATCCGAGTTGCCGGACGCGGCGCCCGACCCCGCACCGTGCGCGGCATCCCGCGCCCGGACGCCGCCCCGCCGCTTGCCGCGGGACCCGGTACGGTCGTGGGGAGAGGGGTTCGGGGCCCTCGCATCGTCCATGCCCATACGTTACCGCCGTCCATTCCGAGGCTCACAGGCGGTGTAAACCCAGCACAAAGCCCACGTAACACAGGCGAAACAAACGGGACACGGTGGGGAAACCACGGTCTCCTAGCTTGCAGAAAGCCACCCAGCGCACAAGGAGGTTGGATGTTCAACAGTGCCGAAGAGGTCCTGAGTTATATAGAGCGCGAAGGGGTGGAGTTCGTCGATGTCCGGTTCGTCGACCTGCCGGGCACCATGCAGCACTTCACCTTCCCCGTCGAGAACTTCGGGGAGAGCGTATTCGCCGAAGGGCTGATGTTCGACGGCTCCTCGATCCGCGGGTTCCAGGAGATCCAGGAGTCGGACATGCTCCTGGTCCCGGACCCCGACACCG
>CALAED010000461.1 GCA_937891035.1 uncultured Thermomonosporaceae bacterium
ATTTCGGCAATAGCGGCAATAGGCAAATATGGCTCCGCCCTCCGTCGCCCGGGTCGCGGGTACGACCGGGGCGCCGGGCCACAGGCCAGGCGGCGTGCTGCGCACCCTGATCACACCACGGCGTGCCCGTACCCCTGGATCAACGGGGTGAGGTCGGGCTCGCCGAATCTTTCCCGCAATGATTCAAAGAAGGCGACTTTTTCTTCGCCGAATCGTCGTACGGCGACAGCGTAAGACGTGGCGGTGACGAACGTCGGCGGCGCGGTCTTGCTGTGAAACTTGTCGGCGTACATCACGAGCCGCTCCTCGGCCGACTCGGCCAAATAGTCGGCGACCGGGAGGGGGAGCCCCTGATCACATACATCGGCGCGACTCAGCCCCATGCCCGTGTGACGCGAGCAAAAACGGCGGAGCCGCGGCGCGAATCCCTCCTCGGCCAGCAGTTCGTGGCCGAGCAGCCCATGCCTTATGTAGTGCGTGTGATCGCGCGCCCCGGTGGCGGGATCGTAGAGCCGATATACCCCGATGTCATGGAGCAGGCTGCCCGCCCTGACCAGGTCCGCATCGACTTCTGGGCCGATCCGCGCGAGCAACTGTTCGGCGATCCCGCAAACGATCTCGCAGTGCGTGTAAACGTGTTCGAAGACGGCCCACGTCGGCGCGTGCTTCTCGTGCAGGGCACGGATCTGCCGGTCCGTGGGAATCCGCATGCCTGAACCTTAGCGGTCAGATCGCGCGACGCCAGGAGCGGGCGCCCCGGGGGTTAGTTTCCCCTGTCGGCAGGGAACCCGCCCGGCGCACGATCCGTCACATGGTGCGTCCAGGTTCTTGGGTATGGAGTTTCTGATGAGCAAGTCGCCGCAGGCGATTGACCACGACCGCGAAACCTTTAGGTCGTATGCGTGGCAGGTCAATGAGGCGCTCCATGATTGGACCGCCAAAGTGGACACCAAAGCGTCCGTCATCCTTTCGCTGGAAACCGCGGTCCTAGGGATCGTTCTCTTGTTCGCCGGCCCGGACAAGCCATTAGGTCACCTAACGGGGCAGGCCGTTTGGGTCTTCCGGGTGGGCATCCTCTTTTTGGTCGCGGCCGTCGCCGCCGCCGGGGCCGCCATTTTTCCACAGCTCAACCGCCGGGAAGCGCGGAAACGGTGGCGGGAGAACTATGTGTACTTCGGCCATCTCAGGCACTGGAACCCGGCGGATCTCATCGCCACCCTGGAAAACCATGGGCCGAGGGAGACCAATTATGTGCTGAGCGTGCAGATGATCGCCCTTTCGAAGATCATCTGGCGAAAGCACACACTCCTGCAGTGGTCACTGTGTCTCGTCGTGCTGGGGAACCTGGGCATCTGGGCGGCCGTCCTGCTGAAATAACGAGTGGACTCCGAAATGGAGCTAATGTGGCGGGCGATGGGTGAATAGCCCGGTCTGCGCCGCCTTTCGCGGGGGCTCTTTACCGGTTCGCGGCGCATCTCGCGGCGCGGTGCCCCACCATGATGGGGGAGGTCTGTCATGCCGGTCGATTATCGCGCCCCGAATATCAACGCTCGCAGGCTGGGTATGCATCTGCGGCAGTTGCGCGAGGCCCTCGAGTTGTCCTACGACGCGGCCGCGATCCTGGTGGGCTGCGACGTGACGTGGCTGATCCGCGTGGAGACGGGATTCGAGCCGGTGACGCCGGAGCAGGTGCGGACGGTGCTCGACCGTTATCACGTGCCGCCGCACAAGATCCGCAATCTGATCGTCGACCTGGCGTCCCGCACGGCCGGGCCGCCCTGGCTCGCCGCGCACGTCGGTCGAATGAAGGCGCTGGTGCGCGACCTGCTCACGCTCGAGGCCGAGGCGCCGACCATTCACACCTTCGGCATCCACCTGATGCCGGAGCTGGTGCGCACGGAGGCCTACGCCCGCATGTGGTTCGAGCAGCAGGTCCCCGAGGTCGACGCCGACCAGGAGTGGGACCTGCTGAGCAACCGCCAGCGGCACCGGCCGGGCGGGCGGCGGCGGACGCTGGAAGTGATCGTCGACGAGAACACCCTGACGCTGCCCATCCCGGCGGACATCATGCGGGGCCAGCTCGATCACCTGCTCGGCCTGATCGACGGCGCGTACACGACCGTACGGGTGATTCCGATGAGCGTGGGCGCGCACGCCGGCCTGCACGGAGCGTTCGATGTCCTGGAATTTCCGGACATCAAGGAGCGGGTGTCCATGGTCCACGGGGCACTCGGCATCGACATCGCGCGGGTCGATCTGACCGACACCTGGAAGCTCATCGAACAGGTCGCGTTGCCGCCCGGCGGCAGCCGCGCCATGATCATCCGGATCCGCGCCGGGCTGCCGGGCTGATCATTCTCCGGTGGCGCCGTCGATCCGCTCGCGCAGCAGATCGGCATGGCCGTTGTGCCTCGCGTACTCCTCGATCATGTGCAGGTACAGCCAGCGCAGGCTCATCTCGACGTCGCGATATCGGTGCGCGAACGTGTCGTCGAGCGACCGCCCGGCCGCCACCGCCCGGGCCGACTCAACCTCGCGGCGATAGATGTCGAAGTCCCGCTCCGCGTGCGCGGGGTCCACGTCGTCGAACTCGCCGTCGGGGTTGGACTCGACGTCCACATACAGATAGTCGATCTCTTCGCCGGCGAGCCGGCGCCGGAACCACGAGCGTTCCACCTCGGCCAGGTGCCGGACGAGGCCGAGCAGGGTCATCGTCGACGGCGGGACGGCCCGCGCGACCAGCTGCTCCGGCGTCAGTCCGGCGCACTTCATCAACAACGTCTGCCGGTGATAGTCGAGGTAGTGCTCCAAGAGCGAACGCTCGGCACCGACCAGCGGCGGGTCTGCGCGTACGGCATCGGGTGCGGTCCATGTCATCGCCCCATCCTGCTGGGCCCCCTCGACCCGGTCCAACCAATAAATTTCGGTCCGATTCAGCGGCTATCGATGGCCAGCCGGGACGCCTACACTTTCGATCAGCGCCGGGGTCTCATGCCGCGCCGGTCCCGGCGGGAGGTGAGCCATGTCAGGCGGCGACCTGGTGTCGACGAGCCGCCTCCGCGCGGCCATGGTCCGTGGCGGCCACCGATGACCGCGGCCGGCTCCGGCACCCCCACGATCTCCCGTTGGTCCGCCGCCGGTTCGTGGCTGGGCCCCTGGCAGCGCGCGGCGGGGTACGCCGTGCTGCTCGCCGGGGCGGGGACGGCGGGACTGGTCTTCGGACTGTGGAACGGTGAGCGGCCCGAGCGCGTCGCCGGCACCGCAGCGTCACCGGGGACCGATCCGGGCGCCCTTACCGCCTGGGGGCTGCCGGCGGTGCGGCTCGCCGTCGTCGTGGCTGTGGTCGGCACGGTCGGGATGCTGGTCGGCGCACTCCTGCTGCCGCGCGAGGACGGCCGGCTCGGCGCCGCTGCGCTGCGCTGCCTGCGCTCGGCCGCCTGGGCGGCGGTCGCGTGGGCGGCGGTGGTGCCGGCGCTGCTCGTGTTCTCGTGGTCGGAATTCACGCGCCTTCCGGTCACCCAGGCGACCGTCGCGCAGATCTTCGGTGAGCCCAAACCGTACGCGGACGCGCTCCCGTACCTCTACGCCACGGGGCTGGCGCTGGTGATAGCGGCCGCCGCGGCCATCACCCGCAAGGCGTCCGGCGTCATCGTGGTCCTGGTGCTGGCCGGCTACAACCTGCTGCCGATCACCACGCTCGGCCGGCAGATGGACGGCCGGATCATCGGCACCGTGGTGACGGTGCACGTTCTCGCGTTCGCGGTATGGGTGGGCAGCCTGGCCGCGTTGCTGGTCCACGCCCGGCGCTCGCCCGCGCTGCTGGCCGTCGCGGTGCCCCGCTTCAATCGGCTGGCGCTGGTGTGCTTCGCCGTCGTGGCCGTCTTCGGTGTGATCGCGGCCTGGATCAGCCTGGGGTCGGTGGCCGAGGCGCGCGGGTCGCACTTCGGCATGCTCGTGTTCTACAAGGCCGAGGCGCTGGTCGCGCTCGGCGTCTTCGCCTGGTGGCACCGCCGTCGCATCATCCCCGACCTGCGGCGGGAGCGCGGCAATCGGCCCTTCGTTCGATTCGCCGCGATCGAAATCGCGGTCATGGTCGCCACCATCGGCCTCGGTATCGCGCTGTCGAGCACCGCGGCCCCCGCCGCTCCTGAGCCGACGCGGCCGATCGACTCGTCCACCACATACCCACCGGTCGTCGCCCCACCGCCCGCCGACCCGGTCGGTCCTGCGGGTACGCCGGTGAACCTCGGCTAGCGGGCCGGCGGCGGCGCGAGGAGCCGCCGGCGGCGGCGTGAAGAGGGCGAACGTTCGCACGGCAAGGCGCGTCCGCGCCTCGGCGATGTGTGCGACATCCGCGCCGCCGTGCCGCCCGACGTGCCGTGTCCATGGCCGGCTTCGTCGTCATATTCCCTCCTCTACGCAGCCACAATGCCCCCTTTGGGTGGGTCTTGACGGGCCACGGAAGTGGTTCTAGGTTCTTGAGCGAACGTTCGTTCAGACGGACGTTCAGGACGGACAGGACAAATGGCACGGCGATACGTCTCGATCAAAGAGGTCGCGGCCAGGGCCGGCGTCAGCTTCCAGACGGCGAGCAAGGTGCTCAACGGAGGCAACGTACGGGTCTCGGCGGAGACCGCGACCCGGATCATGGCCGTCGCCAAGAGCCTGGGCTACCGCCCCAACACCATCGCCCGCAGCCTGGTCCGGCGGACGACTGGCACGATCGGGCTCATCGCCAGCGACGCCACCGACGTCGCAATCTCCCACTTCTCCGTCTCCGTCGAGCAGGCGGCGCGCCGCCGCGGCTACGCGGTGCTGGTCGGGCACCTGGCGGCCGACGGCGCGGACGGCGCCGACATCGTGCGGATGCTGATCGAACGGCGCGTGGACGGAGTGATCGCCGCGGCTCCCCAGGTCGAGGACGACTCCGAGGTCGCGCAGTTGCTTCGTACGTACGTGCCGGCGGTCAGCCTGCACCACGTCCCCGGTGGGCAGGTGCCGGTCGTCGGCTCCAACCAGGGCGAGACCGGGCGGCTGGCGACCGAGCATCTGATCTCCCATGGCCATCGCTTGATCGGCAGCGTCACCGGGCCGTTCCGCCGGCGCGTGGTGCGCAGCCGGCTGCGCGGCTACGAGGCCACGCTGCTGGCCCACGATATGGAGCCGCACGAAGACCTCGTGGTGGAGGCCGACTGGACCCCGGGCGGCGCGGCGGCGGCCACCCGGCTGCTGCTTGAGCGGGTGCCGGAAACGACCGCGATCTTCGTGCACAACGACGCCATGGCCATCGGCGTGCTCAGCGAGGTCGCCGCGACCGGTCGCCGCGTGCCCGCCGACGTCGCCGTGGTCAGCTGCGACGACATGCCGTTCGCCGAGTACCTGACGCCGGCGCTGTCCACCGTACGGGTGCCGCTGGGCGCGACGGGGGAGCGCGCCGTCGACCTGTTGCTGCAGAGCATCACCGGCACGGCGGTCTCCGCCGAGCCGTTACTGCTCCCGGTCGAGCTCATCAATCGAAGCTCGTGCGGCTGCGCCGACCCGGCGGCGGGCGGGCGGATGACACGGCGACCACATGACGAGATGACGAGATGACGAGATGACGCAACAGACAAGGGTGGCCCGGTGACCGTGACCAAGTGACAGGAGGAGGCAGGGGGCTCGACCTGATTCGGGGGCGCGAGGCAGCGAACGAGGAGGAAGCGAAGCGTGACCCGTATCGCGGTGGATCCCGCCCGGCCGCTGGGCACCTTGGACCGGAACGTCTTCGGCGGATTCGTCGAGCATCTGGGTCGGTGCGTCTACGGCGGGCTCTATGACGAGGGCTCGGCGCTGTCCGACGCCCAGGGCTTCCGCAAGGACGTGCTCGGCCTGCTGCGCGAGCTTCGGCTCGGCGTGCTGCGCTGGCCAGGCGGCAACTTCGTCAGCAACTATCACTGGGCCGACGGCATCGGGCCCAAGGACGCCCGGCCGCGCCGGCCCGACCTGGCATGGGGCGGTGAGGAGTCCAACCGGTTCGGCACCGACGAGTTCCTCGCCTACTGCGCCGAGCTGGGCACCGACCCCTACATCTGCCTCAACATGGGCACCGGCACGCTCGAGGAGGCGCTCGCCTGGGTCGAATACTGTAACGGTGCCGGCGACACCGCCTGGGCCGGGCGACGCGGCGACAACGGCCACGCCGCGCCGTACGGCGTGCGCTACTGGGGCCTGGGCAACGAGATGTACGGCGACTGGCAGGTCGGCGCGCTGTCGGCGGAAGAGTACGTCCGCACCGCCACGCGCTGGGCCCGCGCCATCAAGATGCTCGACCCGAACGCGGTCCTGGTCAGCTGCGGCCTGACCGGCTGGAGCGACTGGGACCGCGTCGTCATCGACGGCATGGCCTCGCTCGTCGAGCTGCACTCGGTCCACATCTACACCGGCTCGGACGACTACTGGACCAACGTCCTCCAGCCGCACCAGGCGGAGCGGGCCATTCGCGGCGCCCGCGCCCTGATCGAGCGCGCCGCGTACATCCAAAAGATCGCGACGCCGCCGCGGATCGCCTACGACGAGTGGAACGTCTGGTTCCGCAACCACGACGACGGCGCGCTCGAAGAGCGCTACACCTTCGCCGACGCGCTCGCCGTCGGGACCTACCTGAACATCTTCGTCCGCAACTGCGACTGGGTGCGCATGGCCAATCTCGCGCAGATGGTCAACGCCATCGCGCCCATCGTCACCACCCCCGAAACCGCCGTCCTGCAGCCGATCTACTATCCCTTCCTGCTGCACGCGCGGGCGGCGCTTGACGTGGCCGTGGACGCCTACGTCGTCGGCCCGGTCGTCGACCCGCTGCCGGGCGACCACCGCAGCCGGTGGCCGCACCGGGTCGCCGACCTCGGCCCGTTCAACCTCGTGGACGCGGCGGCCACCGCCGACGCCGACCGCGATCGGCTCGCGCTCACCCTGGTGAACCGCGACCCCGACCACGAGGAGACGGTCGAGATCGTCCTGCGGGACCTCGCGTTCGACGGCGCCGTGGCCATCGCGACGGTGACCGCCGAAGAGGCCGGGCAGGCGCGCGACCTGCCCGACGTCGAGGGCGTGCGACTCCAGGAGGGCGCCGAGACCCCACGCGGCGGCACCTGCGTCCTCACGCTGCCGCCCAAGTCGTTCACCCTCGTCGAGGCGAGGACCACGGCCACCCGCTAGGCGACCCGTGACCCGCGACGCGTGCCCCACCGCCAGGCGACCGCCGAGGCGCGGTCACCCACCAAGCACCACCACTAACGAAGCACCACATCCACCACCAGCCGGCCACAGTCCTCCATCGTCAAGGCAAGGAGCCCCCACCGACATGTCTTCGACCTCACGAATGCCGCGCATGCCGCGTCGGCGGCCACGAAGTCTGATGTTCGCGGCGGCAGGGTTGCTCGTCCTGTCGGCGCTCAGCGCCTGCGGCGG
>CALAED010000462.1 GCA_937891035.1 uncultured Thermomonosporaceae bacterium
CCGGGCTGGCGGCCATCCTCATGGTCCACGCGAGAAAGCCGGTGTGACGTGGTCCTCGGAATCGTCGTCGCGCTGTTCGCCACGATCATCTACAACGCGGGGTTCGTACTGGAAAAGCGCGCGCTCAGCGAGCTGCCGCCGATCAGCGCGCGGCGGGTGGGGCGGTTGCTGCGCGTCCTGGGAACCAGTCCGCGCTGGCTGCTCGGATTCTGCGTGCTCGGAGTCGGATTGTGTTGCCAGATCCTGGCCCTGTCGCTCATCCCGCTCAGCGTGGCGCAGCCGATCCAGATCTCCGGGCTGGCCCTGCTCGTGGTCTTCTCCGCCGTCTTCTTGGGAGAGCGCGCGTCTCGCCGCGAATGGGCCGGCCTCGGCGTGCTCGCGGCCTCTTTGGTGCTCGTCTATCTCTCGCTCGAGCCCGGCAGGGACAAGGTGGGGACGCGCGCGTCCGGCTGGGTCATGGCCACACTGGCCATCGGCACCGTGGCCGTGGGCCTCGTCGTCTTCCTGATCGCCGGCCGGCGGCGCCGTCGGCCGGCCTCCGGCGCGCTGTACGGCGCGGCGGCGGGGCTGATGTACGGGGTCGCCGGCCTGCAGGCCAAGGGTATGGCCGGCTTCTTCGCCCAGCACCTGAACGACAAGACCGGCGGGTTCGTGCTGCAGGCGATCACCTCGCCGTACCCCTACCTGCTCGTCGTGATGTCCGGGGCCGGGCTCGTGCTGTTCCAGACGGGCCTGCAGCGCGGGCGCGCGTCGATCGTCGTGCCGGTGTCGAACGTCGTGGGCAGCGTCTACCTCATCATGACCGGGACGATCGCCTTCGGTGAGCCGTTGCCGCAGGATCCGATGCGGCTGACCTGCCGGATCGCCGGTTTCGTCGTGGCGACGATCATCGTGGTGCTGTTGCCGACCCACGAGCGGCAGGCCCCCGTGGTCCGCACCAAACGGCTGGCATCGGCGAAACGTTGACGATCCCCTCGCCCGGCAGTAGTACAGGTGTGTCTCCGCTCCCAAGCGGCCGCTAGTTCAAAAGGGGATCCCTGGGTAATTGTTTCCGCAACTCGGCGGGCGAGGAGCACACTGATGGTAGGCAGTACGTGTGCTGTTGATGTCCAGGCTGTTCTCGCGCACCCTGCGCGAGGATCCGGCGGAAGCCGAGACGCCGGGCCACCGATTGCTGCTGCGCGCCGGCTACGTGCGCCGGGTGGCCGCGGGGATCTACGCGTGGTTGCCGCTCGGCCGGATGGTGCTGGACAACGCCGCCCGGATCGTACGGGCCGAGATGGACGCGATCGGCGCGCAAGAGGTGCTGTTGCCCGCGCTGTTGCCGCGTGCGCCCTACGACGCGACCGGGCGTTCGGCGGAGTACGGACCGCTGCTGTTCGGCCTGCGAGACCGGCGCGGCGGCGACTATCTGCTCGGCCCCGCCCACGAGGAGATCTTCGCGCGACTGGTCAAGCGTGAATGCTCCTCCCACAAGGACCTGCCGCTGATCCTCTATCAGATCGGGACGAACTATCGCGACGAGGCGCGGCCCACGTCCGGTCTGCTGCGCGCCCGTGAGTTCCTGACGCTGGAGTCCTGTTCCTTCGACCTCGATGACGCCGGTCTGGCCAAGTCGTACGGGCAGCATCGCGAGGCGTACGTCAAGATCTTCGATCGCCTCGGCCTCGACTATCGCATCGTGACGGGAGACCGGCCGGCGTCGGCCGACGCGGCCGGCGCAGCGGGAAGGCCGGGCGGGGACGATCGGGGAGAAACGGCGCTATCGGGCGCCAGGGGCGGATCAGTATACGAGGAGTTCCTCGCCCCCGCCGAAGCCGGCGAGGATACCTTCGCGGCCTGCACGATGTGCGACTACGCCGCCAACGTCGAAGCGGTGCGGGTCGGCCCGGCCGACGTCGACGCCACCGTCGAGCACCCGCCCCTCGAGGTCATCGACACCCCGGACACGCCGACGATCGAGACGCTGTGCGCCCGGCTCGGCGTCCCGGCGTCGGCCACGCTCAAGAACCTGCTGGTGCGCACGGCCGCCGGTGAGGTTGTCGCGGTCGGCGTGCCGGGCGACCGCGACGTCGACCTGGTCCGCCTCGAGGCGGCGCTCGGCCCGGTCGCGATCTTCGACGATTTCGCCGGTCGCCCGGATATGGCGAAGGGCTACATCGGTCCGCAGGCGTTGCCCGCGGACGTGCGTTATCTCGCCGACCCGCGGGTGGCGCCGGGTACGGCCTGGATCACCGGGGCGGGCGAACCCGGCCGGCACGCGGCCAACGTGGTCTGCGGTCGTGACTTCGGCGTGGCCGACTACGTCGACGTCGCCACGACCCGCACCGGCGACCCGTGCCCCCGGTGCGGTGCCGAGCTGTCGCTGACCAGGGCCATAAAGATCGGTCACATCTTCCAGCACGGCCGCACCTACTGCGACGCCTTCGAGGTCGAGGTGCTCGGGCCGGACGGCCGGCCGTGCCGGGTGACCATGGGTTCGTACCGCATCGGCCTGTCCCGAATCGTCGCGACGATCGCCGAACAGCACTACGACGCCCGTGGGCTGCGCTGGCCGCGAGAGGTCGCGCCCGCCGACGTTCACATCGTGGCGACCGGCAAGGACGCTCAGATCCCCGTCGCCCTCCAACTGGCCGACGAGCTCGAGGCGCGTGGGCTGCGGGTGATCGTGGACGACCGGGCCGCGGTCTCGCCCGGCGTGAAGTTCACCGACGCCGAGCTCATCGGGGTGCCGACGATCCTGGTCGTGGGCCGGCGGCTGGGCGACGGGTTCGTCGAGCTGCGCGACCGCCGGCCGCGGCCGGACTCGCGCGCCGTGACCGCCGAAGGGGACGCGGAAAAAGCGGCAAAAGACGTCACCGAATTCCGTGCCGAGATCCCGGTCACCGACGTGGTTGGCCACCTGGTCTTCCCGCCCTGACCCCTGGTCGGCCCCTATTCGGGGAGGGGAGACAGCGCGCCGCCGAGGCCCGGGAAGGCGGAGCTGGGTGGGGCGGCGCGCCAGCGGCAGGCGCGCATGGCCGCCTCCTGCATCGACTGAGCCCCGAGCGCGCGTAGCCGGGCGTCGTCCACCCCGACCAAGCCGAGATAGGCCGTGGCCAGCATGTCCTCCATGGCGGCCATGAGCAGGCCGGCGGTCCGTGGCGAGGTGACCTGGACCGGCAGCCGGTAGGCCGCTGCCGCCGCCACCGGGTCGCCCCGGCGCGCGGTGATCAGGTCGGCCAGCCGGTCGCGCTTGGCACGATGCGCCGCCCAGAGCGTGCGGGCGGCGTCTCGGGCGTCGTCCCGCAGCCGGGCGCCGGCCACGCCATAGCCGTAGACGGCCGCGTGCTCGGCGGCGAGCGCCGCCTGCAGCGCGGCGAGTGGGTCGGCTCCGCTCATGCGAGCCTCGTCAGCCAGACCGCATGGCCGGCTTCGCAGGCACCGATGCTCGCGAACAACTGCGCCATGCCGGCCGATACTCGGGTCACGTCGGCGGAACGAGCGGCGGCCGCGCGCCGTTCCGCGGAGCGCAGCGCCGCCACCGCCCGGCGGGTGCTCCGCGGCGCGACGGCGGCGCGGCCCTGGCCGCCCTGGCCGTCCGCGTTCGGCGTCCGGGTCGCCGGCGGCGACCCGGCGCCTTCGTCGTCGCCTTCCTCTTCTCCGGTTCCCGGCACGTAGTGGCGCCGCAACACGGTCAGATGATCGCGATGGTGGGCGAGCATCGGATCGAGACGCCGGGCCAGATCCGGATGGGCGGTCCGCGTCGACTCATAGAGCGCGATCAGCCGTTCTTCGGTGGCGATGGCGCTCAAGAGGACCGCGACATCCGGCTGGGGGCGCGGCGCCGGCCGTCGCTCGCGCGCGCAGCCGGTCAAGGCGACCGCCGTCGCCAGACCGAGCACCGCCCTCCTCGTCACCTGCGGCCCGCGTCCGGGCGACGGCCCGGACATCCCCGTTCGCGGCACGCGCGTCTCCTCACACGATCAAGAGGGTGGCCACCCGGCGGCTCCCTTCGGCCGGGCGCTCGATCGTCGGGCGCCTGCGTGCCGGATATGGTCTCGCCCGCCAGGGCCGGGACCAAACATGCTATACGGCGCGCCGGTGAGCCACCCGAAAGAGCGCAGCTGAGCTCCGCTGTCGATACTCTTAAATTGCCCACGGTCGAGTTTCGGCGACCGGCGAGCCGGGATTCGGCCGAATCCCGGCCGCTTGCCCATACCGCAGTGCACCAAAAAGGAGGTCCCGATGAGCGCCAGTTCCCGGCGTGGCCGCGCTCGCCGGGGCCGTGACGTGCCGCGCACCGGTGCGCGCGGCGCCACCGGATCGGCCGCGCCCGGACACCCAGCCGCCCAGCCCGGGCGTACCGGACAGACGGGACGGACGGGATCCACGGCCGCGGTCAGGCGGCTGCTCGAACCTGTGATCGAAACCGCCGGCTACGATCTCGAGGACGTCACCGTCACGGCCGCGGGCAGGCGCAGCCTGTTGCGCCTCGTGGTCGACTCCGACGACGGCGTCAGCCTCGACGACGTCGCGACGCTGAGCCGCACCGTCTCGGCCGCTCTCGACGACGGCGACGTCATGGGCGCGGGTCCTTACGTGCTCGAGGTGACCTCCCCCGGCGTCGACCGCCCGCTCACCGAGCCGCGGCACTGGCGCCGCGCCACGGGCCGTCTCGTCCGCGCGCCGCTCACCGCCGGGGGCCACATCGAGGGCCGGGTGGTCAGCGCGGATGCCGAAGCGGTCGTCATAGACATCGCGGTTCCGACCGCGAACGACACCGCGCGGCGGCGCGGCTCCGGCACGGGGTCGGAGCCCGGGCCCGCTTTGCGCCGCTTCGGCCTCGGCGAGCTGGGGCGCGGTCGTGTCCTGGTGGAGTTCAGCCGGGACGAGGCCGCCGACCTTGGGACTGACGAGGATTAAGGGGGGAACCTCGTGGACATCGACATGACCGCCCTGCGGAGTCTCGAAAGCGAGAAGGACATCTCGCTCGACCTGGTCGTCAAGGCCATCGAGGACGCACTGCTCATCGCCTATCACCGGACGGAGGGCGCGGCCTCGCATGCCCGCGTCGAGCTCGATCGCTCCACCGGCCACGTCACCGTCTGGGCCGCGGAGACCGACGAAGAGGGAAACGCGCTGCGGGAATACGACGACACCCCGACGGGGTTCGGACGGATCGCCGCCACCACCGCCAAGCAGGTCATCCTGCAGCGGCTGCGCGACGCCGAAGACGAGCTCACGCTGGGCGAGTACGCCGGGCGCGAGGGCGACATCGTGGCCGGGATCATCCAGCAGGGCCGCGATCCGCGCAGCGTACTGGTGGATCTCGGCAAGATCGAGGCGATCTTGCCGCCGCAGGAGCAGGTGCCGAGCGAGACCTACGCGCACGGCGAGCGCATCAGGGCCTACGTCGTTCAGGTACGCAAGGGCCATCGTGGCCCGTCTATCACGCTCTCGCGGACCCATCCCAACCTGGTGCGCAAGCTGTTCGCCCTAGAGGTCCCGGAGATCGCCGACGGCACGGTGGAGATCGCCGCGATCGCCCGCGAGGCCGGGCACCGCACCAAGATCGCCGTACGGTCCCGCAAGCCGGGCGTCAACGCCAAAGGCGCCTGCATCGGGCCGCTGGGGAGCCGGGTCAGAAACGTCATGCACGAGCTGCACGGAGAGAAGATCGACATCGTCGACTGGTCGGAGGATCCGGCCGCGTTCGTCGGCAATGCGCTGTCTCCGGCCCGGGTTACCAGCGTTCAGGTGATGGACGAGGATGGCCGCGTGGCCCGTGTCATCGTGCCGGACTACCAGCTGTCGCTCGCCATCGGCAAAGAGGGGCAAAACGCCCGCTTGGCCGCGAGGTTGACGGGGTGGCGGATCGACATCAGGTCCGACACCGACCCCTCCGGCACCGGCCAGCACGCTGTCGAGCAACCCGGGGCCATGCCGCCCGGCGTCGAGTCATCCGAGGTCGGAAGGGCCGGCGACGAGCCGGGCGGCGACCAGGCCGGCGGCGGCGAGCGGCAAAGTGGATCATCCGCATCAGGGGAGCACGCGGCAGGTCCCGCCGACGCGTCGGCGCGGTAGACTCATGACTCGTGGCCGAGCGGCCCCGCTGCGCACATGCGTGGGCTGCCGGGTTCGCGCGGCCAAGTCCGACCTGCTGCGCCTGGTGGTGGTCGAGGGTTCCATAACCCCCGACCCCGACGGGCGGCTGCCGGGTCGGGGTGCCTCTATCCACCCCGACCTGGGATGTCTCGAGATGGCTGAGCGTCGTCGGGCGTTCCCGCGGGCGTTTCGTCACGCGGGGCCGCTCGATCCGAGCCTGCTCAGATCCCATCTCGCGGCGCTGGCCGCGCAGCGGGACGGATGAGCCACACAAGCGATGTCGGAAGCGATGTCCAGTCGGAAGCAGGTCGAGATTGCGATGAGCGCTCGATGAGCACGCGGCGATGAACACGGCAAGGTAGCGACGGTCCGAGGAGTCTCCCCGGGCCGAGTAGGGAGTGCAGTGGCAAAGGTCCGGGTATACGAACTCGCCAAGGAATTTGGAGTTGAGAGCAAGGCCGTCATGGCCAAGCTCCAGGAAATGGGCGAGTTCGTGCGATCGGCATCCTCGACGATCGAGGCGCCGGTCGTTCGTAGACTTCAGGAAGCGTTCGCCGATGGGAAGGCGGGCGACAAGGGCAAGGCCGCGCCCAAAAAGTCGGCCACACCAAAGCCGGCGACGGCGACCAAGCCCAGTGCGGCCAAGGCGGCCGCGGGGCCGAAGCAGCCTGAGGCCGCGCCTGCGGCCAAGGCCGGCGGGCCCAAGCCAGGGGCGCCGAAGCTGGCCACACCTAAACCCCCGGTGAACGCCGAGAGCGCACCTCCCGTCGCGCCGCAGCCGGTGGAGTCGCAGCCCGTCGAGCCCAGGCAGGATTCCGGGGCGCCCAAGCCAGGCCCCCGGCCGACCGCCCCCCGTGACGGTTCGGCACGTCCCGGCGCTCCCGGCGCCGGGAGCGAGCGCCCGGCGGCCGCGCAGCCCAAGCCGAGTCCGCGTCCCACCCCCGGGCCGCGCCAAGGCGGCGACCGCCGTTCCGGCGGCGGAGAGCGCCGGCCGGGCGGCGGCGAGCGGCGTCCCACCGGCCCGCGTCCCGGCAATAACCCGTTCAGCTCGACCAACACCGGCATGGGCGCGCCCAAGCCGGGTCCGCGCCCGGGCTCGCGCCCCGGTTCCGGTCCCCGCCCCGGTGGCGGCGGCCGTGGCCAGGACGCCGGTGACCGGCCGCCGCGTTCGTCGGCCGGCGGGCGTACGGGCTCGCCGGGTCCGGCCGGTCCGCGCCCCAGCCCGTCGGCGATGCCGCCGCGGCCTGGTGGCCCACGGCCGAGCCCGATGAACATGCCGTCCCGGCCCAGCGGTCCGGGTGGCGGCGGTGGCCGCGGCGGCCCCGGCGGTCCCGGCGGGGGTCGCACCGGCGGCGGCGGC
>CALAED010000463.1 GCA_937891035.1 uncultured Thermomonosporaceae bacterium
AGGCGGCCCGCCCCGCCCCACGCGAAGAACCGGTGGGCCAAGGCGTCGAGGTCAGCCGCCGTGGACACCTGCGGGTGCTGCGCTCCGCGCCGCCGCGCCCACCCGGCACGCCGCCCGCACGGCCCTGACGGAGAGCATGGGCGGCCGGCGCCGGTAGGCTCGGACCACCGGTGCGAACGCCAGCGACAGGGGAGCAGAAGTGGGCGACCTCGCGAAGATCTTTAAGGCGTACGACATTCGCGGCGTGGTGCCGGACGAACTCGACGAAGAGACCGCCGAGGCGGTGGGCGCTGCGTTCGTCCGGGTGACGAGTGCCACCGCCATCGTCACCGCACACGACATGCGCGCCTCGTCCGGGCCGCTGTCGGCCGCGTTCGCGCGCGGCGCCACCACACAGGGCGCCGATGTGATCGAGGCCGGTCTCGGCTCGACGGACATGCTCTACTACGCCAGCGGCAGCCTCGACCTGCCCGGCGCGATGTTCACCGCCAGCCATAACCCGGCGCGCTATAACGGCATCAAGCTGTGCCGGGCGGGCGCGGCGCCGGTCGGCCGCGACAGCGGCCTCACCGAGATCAGGCGGTTGGTCGAGGCGGGCACGCTCGCCCCCATCCCGGGCGCCGGGGGCAGCTTGACCGGCCGCGACCTGCTCGCCGACTACGCGGCCCACCTGCGCCGCCTGGTCGACCTGTCGGGCATCCGGCCGCTCAAGGTCGTGGTCGACGCGGGCAACGGCATGGGCGGCCACACCGTACCGGCCGTGCTCGGCGACGCCAAGCTGCCCGCGCTCCCCCTCGACATCGTCCCGCTGTACTTCGAGCTGGACGGCACCTTCCCCAACCACGAGGCCAACCCCATCGAGCCGGCCAACCTGCGCGATCTGCAGGCCGCCGTGGTCGAGCACCAGGCCGACATCGGGATCGCCTTCGACGGCGACGCCGACCGCTGCTGGATCATCGACGAGCGCGGCACGTCCGTCGCGCCGTCCACGATCACGGCCCTGGTGGCGGTGCGCGAGCTGGCCAAGCACCCCGGCGCGGCGGTCATCCACAACCTGATCACGTCCCGTTACGTGCCGGAGATCATCGAGTCGCACGGCGGCACGCCCATCCGCACCCGCGTCGGCCACTCGTTCATCAAGGAAAAGATGGCCGAGACCGGCGCGGTCTTCGGCGGCGAGCACTCGGCGCACTACTACTTCACGGATTTCTGGCGGGCCGACACCGGGATGCTCGCCGCCATGCACGTCCTCGCCGCGCTCGGCGGGCAACCCCGCCGGCTGTCGGACCTGCTCGCCGAATACAGCCGGTACGTGGCGTCCGGTGAGATCAACAGCGAGGTCGCCGACCAGGACGCCGCGACGGCCGCGGTCCGTGCGGCGTTCGATGGACGACCCGGCGTTACCATCGACGAACTCGACGGATTGACCGTGGGTCACGCGAACTGGTGGTTCAATCTGCGACCCTCCAACACCGAGCCGCTGCTGCGCCTGAACGCCGAGGCCGTAGACGAGCAGACCATGGCGAAGGTGCGGGACGAGGTCTTGGCGCTCGTCCGAAAGGAAGTCTGACCCTCATGAAGATCGACCCTTGGCTGCTGGAGATCCTGGCCTGCCCCAACTGCCGCGGCACGCTGACGGCCGACCACACGGCGAATGAGCTCGTCTGCACCGGCGAGTGCAAGTACGCCTACCCCGTACGGGACGACATCCCTGTGCTGCTTGTGGACGAGGCCCGGACCGGCCGGTGACGATCGAGGTGGACGGCGCCCGCCTCGATGACGTGTCGGCCCTGAGCGCCGCCGACCCCGGGGACATGCTGCGCCAGGTGGCGTCGGCGGCCGCCCAGATCAGAGAAGCGCAGTTCCGTACGGCCGAGGCCGGCATCGACGCGCTCGCCGCCGGCGGCCGCCCCCGAGCCTTGGTCGTGGCCGGCATGGGCGCCGCCGCGATCTCCGGCGACGTTCTCGGGGCCGTCTGCGGCGCCGGCTGCCCGGTGCCGGTCGTCACCGTGCGGGGGTATCAGCTGCCCGGCTGGGTCGGCGCCACTGACCTGGTGATGGCGGTGTCCAGCTCTGGGTCGACCGAAGAGACGCTCGCCGTCGCCGTCGAGGCCGTACGCAGGGGCAGCAGGCTGCTTTGCGTGGGCGCCGCCGGCTCGCCGCTGGCCGACCTCGCGGCCCAGGCGGGCGTCCCGTTCGTTCCGGTGCGCTCAGCCGGCCGGCCGCGCACCACGCTGTGGGGCCTCACCGTGCCGCTGATCCTGGCCGCCCGGCTGATCGGACTCGCCGACGTCTCCGACGACGTGCTCGAGGACACGGCCGGCCGGTTGGAGGACATCAGCCACCGCTGCCGGCCGAGCAGCGAGTCGTTCATCAACCCGGGCAAGCAACTCGCCGCCGATCTCGTCGGCGCGCTGCCGATGGTGTGGGGGGCCTCGCCGCTCGCCGGCGTGGCCGCCTATCGCTTCGCCTGCCAGTTCAACGAGAACGCGAAATATCCCTGCGTGTACGGCACGCTGCCCGACGCCGGCCACCACCAGGTCGCCGCCTTCGACGGCCCGTTCGGCGCCACCGAGGACGATTTCTTCCGCGATCGGGCCGACGCGGAGCGGGGCCTGCACGTCATCGTGCTGCGGGACGTGGCCGAGCATCCGCGGGTGGCCGGGCGGTGCGAGGTCTCGGTCGACCTGGCGCGCACCAGGGGCATCCCGGTGACCGAGATCGCGGCCGAGGGCACCCATCCCGTCGAACGCATCGCGACCTTGATCGCGCTCGCCGATTACACGACCGTCTACCTGGCGATCGCGCTCGGCGTCGACCCGACCCCCGAGCCCGTCGCCCAACAACTGAAAGCGAGGATCGCCAACCAGTGAGAGCGCTGAATGCCCCCCGGCCCAACCCCCCAATGAGCGCGCCACTGACGCCGGCCGAAGGGCGCTGTGGCGCCCATCCCACCAGCGCGGGATCGCATGATCCGCGTTCGCGTGTCGCGCGCACCGCACTGAGGCGGCATTTCATGATCACGCGTTTGCGCGGTGTGAACCGTACCGCAAACGCGCGGCCGGCGCGCGCCGAGGCCGTGGGTGAGGCTCCCTCACCTGCACCACCGGATCGTCTCGCCTCGACAAGACCATCGGGACGTACTCGGGAAGGCAGGAAATGAGCGCCACCGCGGGTACCAAGGCGATCTTCGCCGCGTTGACCGCCAACCTCGGAATCGCGCTGGCCAAGTTCGTCGCCTTCGTGTTCACCGGGTCCGCCTCGATGATGGCCGAGTCGGTGCACTCGGTGGCCGACTCGGGCAACCAGGCGCTGCTGCTCCTGGGCCGCAAGCGCGCCGAGCGCCCGCGCAGCAAGGCGCACCCGTTCGGGTACGGGCGGGAGCGCTTCTTCTACGCCTTCATCGTCGCCGTGGTGCTGTTCACGGTGGGCGCGGTCTTCTCGCTGTACGAGGGCTGGCACAAGTTCGGCGACCCGCACCCCGTGGAGTCGCCGATCTGGGCTTTCGGGGTGCTGAGCTTCGCGATCGTGCTGGAGTGCTTCTCGTTCTGGACCGCGATCTCGGAGTCCAACCGGGTGCGCGGGCGGCAAGGCTGGGTGGCGTTCATTCGCCGCTCCAAGGCGCCCGAGCTGCCGGTGGTGCTGCTCGAAGACCTCGCCGCCCTGCTCGGCTTGATCATCGCGCTGATGGGAGTGAGCCTTGCGGTCGTCACCGGCGACGGGCGCTGGGACGGGGTCGGCTCGATGGCCATCGGCGTGCTCCTCGCCGTGATCGCCATCGTGCTCGCCATCGAGACCAAGAGCCTGCTCATCGGCGAGTCAGCGCACGAGGACGTGGAGCGCGAGATCGTGACGGCGCTCGAGGCCGGGGACGAGATCGAACGGGTCATCCATCTGCGTACCGAGCACATCGGCCCGGAGGAACTGCTCGTCGCCGCCAAGATCGCGATACGGCACGATGACACGGCCAATGAGGTGGCGCACGGCATCAACGCCGCCGAACAGCGGGTACGCGCGGCCGTGCCCATCGCCCGGCTCATCTATCTCGAACCGGACCTTTACGAGGCCGCTAAACGACCCTCTGACACCACCTCCGGCTAGGGTCTGGTCAACGCAACGCCCATGAGGGGGGATAGATCGTGTCCATGCCGGCGGAACCGAGCGTCATCGTTGACGAACGTCCCTGGGGAAGGTTCGAAAGGTACTGCCTCAACGAACCGGTCACCGTAAAGATCATCACGGTCGAACCGGGACATCAGCTCAGTCTGCAGCGGCATGAGCATCGCGACGAGCTGTGGGTGGCGCTCGACGATGACCTGATCGTGGAGGTCGACGGCCAAACGCGCCGCGCGAAAGCCGGCGACCGGTTCTTCGTGCGGCGCGGGCAAAGCCATCGAGTCGCGAGTCCGAAGGACCGCACGGTGCGCTTCCTCGAGGTCGCCTTCGGCGACTTCGCGGAAACGGATATCGAACGTCTCGCCGACGATTATGGGCGGGCCTGACGATTATGGGCGGGCCTAAGGCGAGCGCCGCCGGCGGTCAGCCGGGATAGCTGGGGTCGTGGCCGCTGGCGAAGCAGTTCCATTCGCTGATGGGGTCGTTTTCGTCGCGCTGGCTGCAGATCCTGGCGACGCTCTTGCCCCGGTCTTCTGTCCGCATCCCGACGAGCAGCGGCGAGTGCGGCAGCGCGGTGATTGAGATCATGTCGCCGCCGCCGGTCCCGACGGGCCGGATCTGGCCGCCGCTCACCGGGACCTGGTACGGCACCATCTGCGGCTGCCGCTGCGTGCTGCCGAGGACCGCGAGTTCGTCGGCGTTGCGCCAGGCCAGGTCCTTCGCATTCAGGAGCTCGGAACTGATGGGCAGGAAGTTCGACACGCCGGCGACGCCGCCGGGACCGCGCACGATACGGCCCATCTGGATCTGCTCGTGCCCTCCCGTCTCGACGATCGCGGCCACCCGTACGCCGTCCCTGGCGATCCGCAGCGCCTTGACGCTTCGCCCCCGCAGCTCCCACTTGTGGATCTCGGTCGGCGCCTTGCCCTGCTCCCTGACCCACAGCCGGGAGCCGCCGCGACGGTTCTCCACCATCCACAGCGTGCCCAGGCGGTCCCACGAGGGCGAGATGAAGCGCCCTCCGGGGGCGGGTGCCCGCAGCACCCGGCCCGGCGGGGAACCGCCGATGTCACCGGCCAGCACGGTGTCGCGGGCTTCGGTCAGCCCGGCGACGTACTCCTGGTCGAGCGAGACCGCGGGCTCGAAGAGGCGGAACGCGCCCGGCTGACCGACCGGGTCGACGCGGTCGCCGTTCAGAGTTTGGAGCTGTCCATCGGCGGCGCTCAGGTAGATGGCCGGCCGGCGGGTCAGGTCGGCGTCGTTGATGCGCCAGTCGTGCGGCATCTGGGTCGCGCCCACGCCTGGTGGGTTCACCGGTTCGCCGTCGATCTCCAGCCGCATGCGGGTCACCTCGGGCAGCTGCCGCAGCGTCCACATCAACTGCGCCGACATCCCCGACAGGCTGCCGCCCGCGGCCTGCTTGCTCAGGTTGACCGTCGCGACTCCTTCGGTGACGTCGACCCTGTCGTCCAGCAGCTGGGTGCCCGGCGGGAACTCCGTGCGGACGGCCTCGCGCAGCCAAGAGGTGGGGCCGGACAGCACCGCGCGCACCAGCTGGCTGGGCAGCTCGCGGCGGTTGATCAGCGGCAGGAAGATCGGGTTGGGCACGAGCACGGTGCCGTCGGGCACGAAGAAGTAGAGGTTCAAGGTACGGAACGCCCGGTCGACATCGCGCTGGCCGAGCAGCAGACCGGCTTGCAGCCCGTCGGGCAGCCTGGTGATCCGCCACTGGCCGTGCGCGTCCTTGCCCAGCTCGAAGGACTCGTCGACCTTGCCGGCGATCGCTTGGTACTGCCCGTCCCGGCCGATCGTGCCGAGCCGCCGCCCGGTCACCTGGATCTTGACCCCGCCGCCTTGGCCACCGGCGGTCGGCGAGCCGACGTTGAGTGCCCCTTCGTACACCGTGACGCTGGGTTTGGGGTCCGGCTCCCAAGAGACCCTCGGGGCGAGGTACATCTTCGCCACCGCGTGTTCGTCGTCGAAGGAGGCGGACGCGGTGAGGAAGCCCTGGACGATTTCGTTCGGCAGCCAGTCCTTGCCCGGGGGCACCGGGATCAGCCGGACGTACGGGTCGTCAACCGGCCCGGCGCGCTCCGCGGCCTGCCCCGAGCCGACCCGGCCGCCGGTCGGCACGTTGACGCAGCCCGCGACGCCGCCGATGAGGCACAGCGCCAGCGTGACGCGGCCGGTCAGGAGCCGCACCCGGATGACGCGGCCCGCGCGGCGCCGCGTCCGAGCGCCGCGCCCTGCGGTGGTTTGCCGTCTCATCGCAGTCCGCCCGCATCCTGCTCGAGCTCGCCGAAGGGCACCGGGCTCAGGTCGACGTCCGGCGGGACGAGCGGCAGCGGTGACCCGCGCAGCTCGGCCCCGGCGACTCGGGGCAGCGACAACCGGAACTGCGAGCCCTTGCTCTGCTCGCCCCAGGCCTGCAGCCAGCCGCCGTGCAGCTGCGCGTCCTCGCGGGCGATCGAAAGCCCGAGGCCGGTGCCGCCGGTCGTACGGGCCCGCGCCGGGTCGGCCCGCCAGAACCGATCGAAGACCATCTGCGCCTCGCCGGGACGCAGCCCCACGCCGTGGTCGCGAACGGCCAGCGCCACCGCGTCTCGGTCGGCGGCCACGGTGACGACGATGTCCTCGCCTTCGCCGTGCTCGACGGCGTTCACCAGGAGGTTGCGCAGGATCCGTTCGACCCGCCGCCAGTCGACCTCGGCCATGCACGGCTCGCCGGGAAGCTGCAGCACGAACCTGCTGCCCTTGCGGTCGGCCAGACCCTCGGTGTCGCCGACGGCGCGCAGCACGAGATCGCGGATGTCGACCGACTCGGCGTCGAGCGTCGCCGCGCCCGCGTCGTGCCGGCTGATCTCCAGGAGGTCGGACAACAGCGACTCGAACCGTTCCAGCTGGTTTTGCAGCAGCTCGGCGGCGCGGGCCACCGCGGAGTCGAACTCGTTGCGATGCTCATACAGCAGGTCGGCGGCGATCCTGATGGTGGTGAGCGGGGTGCGCAGCTCGTGGGAGACGTCGGAGACGAACTGCCGCTGCACCTGCGAAAGCTCCTCCAACTGGAGGATCTTCTCCTGCAAATTGGCGGCCATGTCGTTGAAGGAGGAGGCGAGCCGGGCCAGATCGTCTTCGCCGCGCACCTTCATGCGCTCCTCGAGCCGGCCGGCGGCGAGTCGCTCGGCGGCCTGGGCGGCCAGCCGTACCGGCACCACCACCTGCCGGGCGACCACCGACGCGATCACCGCGAGCAGCAGCACGAGCGCGGCGCTCACCCCGATCAGCGTGCTCTGTACGAACGTGAGCGTCTGCTTTTCCTGGGTGAGCGGGAA
>CALAED010000464.1 GCA_937891035.1 uncultured Thermomonosporaceae bacterium
GAGCGGGCGCATCGCACCGCGTTCAGCGCGCTGAAGCACAAGTTCGAAAAGGTCGGCGACCGGTGGCAGAAAAAGCGCGGCGGCGCCAAGGGGCCCTCGGACGCCCAGGCGCGCAAGAGCACTCCGCAGTCGCGCCGGCGCCCCACCAAGACGGCCGAGGGCGTGGACGCCAACGCGAGCAAGCAGCACTTGTACGAGGTGGCCAAGGATCTCGGCGTCCAGGGCAGGTCGTCGATGAACAAGAGCGAGCTTGTTGACGCCATCAAAAAGGCGAACCGGCGCAAGACCGCCCAGGCGCGCAAGTGACCGCGAGCGGCGCCCGAACGGGTGACCCCGTGAGGCCGCCGCCGGAGTAGACGTGCGTGCGGCGGCGGCGAGGTGGCCGGGCTGCTGACGGCCGGAGTTCAGCGCCCGCTGCCGGCTAAAGCTCTTCGCGCAGCCGCTGGATGAGCCGTTTGGTCCGCGCCGGCGTCTCAGCCTCGACGGCCAGTCGGTTCATGACGTGACCGTACTCAAACGTCTCGCTCGGCTTGTCGAGGTAGATGGCGCTGATCAGCTGCTCCAGATAGACCACGTCGGGGAGCTCACCCTCCGGAAAGCGCAAGATCGTGATCGGCCCGCCCGCGGCCGGGTGACCGCCCACGCTGAACGGTAGTAGCTGCACCGTGACGTTGGGCAGTTCGGCGACCTCGCGGAGATGGTCGAGCTGCCGGCGCATCGTCGCCGCGCCGCCGAGTGGCCGGCGCAGCGCTCCCTCATCGATCACGACCCACAGACTCGGCGCGTCCGGCCGCCGCAGGATCTCCTGGCGTTCCATGCGCAGGGCGACCCGCCGGTCGATGTCGGCCTTGGACTCGGTGGTGTGGCCGAGCCTGATCACGGCGCGAGCGTAGTCGGGTGTTTGCAGCAGACCGGGAACGAACTGCACCTCATAGCCGCGGATGACGGCCGCGGCCTGCTCCAGCCCCAGATAGGCCTCGAACCACGGGGGTACCAGGTCGGCGTACGGGCGCCACCACCCCGGAGAGTTGGCCTGCTCGGCGAGCGAGAGCAGGGAGGTGCGTTCGGCCGTGTCGGTCACGCCGTAGAGCGTGAGGAGGTCGGCTACGTCTCGCGGCTTGAAGCCGGTCCGGCCCAACTCCAAGCGACTGATCTTGGAGTGGGACGCCCGGATCGCGTCTCCCGCCTGCTCTCGGGTAATGCCGGCGGCCTCGCGCAGTTGCCGCAGCTGCGCGCCCACCAGCAGCCGAACCGCGATCGGCCCGGCCTGCTGATAGTCCAGGCCGCCGCCATCGGCCGAGACATCGGCGGCTGTATCGATATCGATGCTCATCCGCGCTCCGCCAGGCTGCTAGAAGCTTCAACTAGGTCAGAGCCTCTCACTGGACAGGAGGCTTGACTAGCGATATCGACTCATTTAACACGGAGTTTATTCCCTGTTACACGATCTTCTTGTCGACAGCGTGCACACGCCTTGGAATCGTGCGAGGTGGATCGCTCGAACCCCGGATTCACTATAGTGCAAGGTGTCTAATTACTGACCGTACAGCAAGGACAACGAATCCGTTGATTGCGGGTTCGGCCAATCGCATATTCGGCATGAAGTCGAATATCGCTCGTTCGGGTGGCTCCGGCGCTCTCTTCCAGAACGCACGGTCCGTTATCCGGCGGCGGCGCCGACGTCGGACTCGACGCGGTCCGCCGCTTCCGTGCCGCCGACGCGGAGGGTCGTGGCGCCGCGCGATGACGGCACCGCGTCCTTGTGGAGGCAGGCGCCAAAGACGTAGCCGACGCCCCGGGTTCGTGTGCCAAGTGACTACCGTCGACGGGGGGTCGCGGGCGCTCGCGTCAGTCGCCGACTACGCGCAGGCCCTCATCGGCGTACTGGTCGAAGACGCCCCTGGCCCGGTTGCGCGCCATCAGATCGATGATTTCGGCCTGCGCGGCCTGGGCGGCGGCCTCCTTGGCGGCGAGCGCGGCCTCGGCTTCGGCGCGTTCGGCCGCGCGGGCCTGCGCGATCGCCTCGCGCCGCGCGGCGTCCATCCTGGCCGCCACGCGCAGCAGCGACAGGTGACCGGCGAGCAGCCCGGTGGGCGGCAACGTGCTCCAGTACGGAACGAGCCCGGCGAACGCGCCGCCCGCGACGGCGATGACCAGCAGGGACAGGCCCCAGGTGCGGCGCCGGCGCCGGGCCATCACGGCGCCACGGCCGCGCCGGCGGCCGAGCCCGTGGGCGAGGGGAACGTGGTGGCCCCGTTCGCGGTCAGGTGTGTGGCGCTGATCGTCATCCGGCCGGTGGGGCGGCTCGGCGGTCGGCGGCACAGCCGCGGTTCCCCGCGCGACGACCGGCGACGCGGTGGCGCCGAAGGGCGCGGTGGCGAACTCCGCGTTCGCCGGCTCCTCGCCCGCCGGCACGGTGGCCGGGTGCTCCGCCGCCGCGTACTCCGGCAGCATCGTCGGCCGGCGGTGCGGCAGCCAGGACAGGCCGGGGCGGGCGGCCTCATTGTCGCGGCGTAGCCACATCGGCACCAGCACGACGGCCCACAACGCGACGATGGCGAGATAAAGAACCGCGCTGCTCACAGCGCCGCCCGTCCGGCTCCGGTGTTCGGAGGCGAGGCGCTGTCGCTCCGCGTCGCCGTGACGGCGTGCCGAAGCCGTGGCCCGGCCCTCGACACGCACACATTCACGTCCCGCACGCTAGGACCCACTGTCAGTCGTTGACGAGTATTAGATCCGGTGTGTCGCGAGATTGAACACCGGTTTACTCCCCGTCGGGGAAAGTCATCTTGATCGTGACTTTCCGGCGTTCACGTGGGGGATCTGGGAAAAGCTTGCCGTGCCTTCGGCAGCCAGCGAGCCCGCAGGCCACCGCCCACGTCTTCGATGGTGAGGGCGTAACAGATGTGGTCGCGCCAGGCGCCGTCGATGTGCAGATGCCGGCGGCGAATTCCCTCTTCGCGGAAGCCGAGTTTTTCCACCACGCGGCGGCTGGCGGCGTTCTCTGGGCGGATATTCGCCTCGACGCGATGCAGCCCGACGGTGAAAAAACAGTGGTCGACCGCCATCGCCACGGCCAGCGGCATGACGCCGCGACCGGCGATCGCGCGGTCGATCCAATAGCCGATCTGCGCCGACCGCGCCGACCCCCACACGATGGCGCCGACCGTGAGCTGGCCGCCGAAGTGCCCTTCGTAGGTGACGACCCACGGCAGCGCGAGGCCCTGCCTGGCCTCTCGCCGCATCGTGTGCACCATGCCGAAGTACGGGCCGAGCCCGCTGCGAAACAATGGCGTCTCGGGGTTGGTCGGCTCCCATGGCCGCAGCCAGTCGGCGTTGCGCACTCGCGACTCGCGCCAGGCGGCGGCGTCGCGCAGCCGGAGCGGGCGCAGCCCCACAGGCCCTTCGACCAGGGTGACCGGCCAGCCCCGCATACGTTCCACACCCCAATGATTCCTGGTGGCGGCAACGTATGCCACACCCATATGACCGGATGCGCCCCTCTCTGAGCGCGAGCTCATGGGTGACGGGGATGGTCGCCGCCGGCCACTTGGTCGACCGCATGGGCCAGCACGGGCGCGAGCACCTCCATACCGTCCCGTACGCCCCCGGTCGAGCCGGGCAGGTTGACGATCAGCGTGCGGCCGGCGAGCCCGGCCAGGCCGCGGGACAAGATCGCGGCGGGGACCTTGTCGCGGCCCGCGAGCCGGATCGCCTCCGCGATGCCCGGGACCTCGCGTTCGATCACCTGCCGGGTCATCTCCGGGGTCTGATCGGTCGGGGTGAGGCCGGTGCCGCCGCTGGTCACCACCACGTCGTAGCCGGCGGCGACCGCGTCGCGCAGCACCTTGGCCACGGGCTCGCCGTCAGGGATGACCACGGGACCGTCCACCCGGCAACCGGCGGCGACGAGCAGCTCGACCAGCACCGGCCCGGACTTGTCGGAATAAATGCCAGCAGCAGCCCGATTCGACACGGTCACCGCCATCGCCCGGATCATCCGTACTCCCTCGCTCCTCCGCTGATCCCTTGCTTCCCTGATTCCGCCGACTGGGCTGGATTCTCAGGGGCGGCCTGGACCGGCCTGCTGCGTTGCTCCGCTCGGTCGGCGGGCGACCCACCGCACCGCTTGCCGTCCGGGGACCGGATTCAGGTGTCGCGACGCCAGCAGCCGGTCTTGCCGCCGGTCTTCTCCTCGACCTTGATGTCAGTGATCACGGCCGCCGGGTCGATCGCCTTGATCATGTCGATGAGTGCGAGACCGGCGACCGACACCGCGGTGAGCGCCTCCATCTCCACGCCAGTCCGGTCGGCGGTGCGGACCGTCGCGGTGATCGCCACGCCGGTGTCCTCGACCGTTAGCGTGACCGCCACCGCGTGCAGCGCGATCGGATGGCACAGCGGCACCAGATCGGGCGTGCGCTTGGCGCCCTGGATCCCGGCGATCCTGGCCACCGCCAGCGCGTCGCCCTTGGGTACGTCCCCGGCCCGCAGCGCGGCCACGCAGACCGCGGACAACCGGACGAACCCCGAGGCGACCGCCGTACGGGCGGACACGTCCTTGGCCGACACGTCCACCATGCGCGCCGCGCCCGACTCGTCGAGATGCGTGAACTCCGGTCCCGTACCCGGTTCGCCGCTCATGGCAGCCTCATGACATCGACCTGGGCGCCCGCCGGGAGCGAGTCGACGTCGTCTGGCACGACGATGAGCGCGTTCGCGGCGGCGAGGGCCGCCAGCTGGTGCGAGCCCTGCGCCTCGGCCGGCGCCACCGAATAGCGGCCCTCGTCGAAGGTCAGCGTCGCGCGCATGAAGTGCCGCAGGCCGGCTGGCGAGGTCACCGGTTCGGTGAGAGAGGCGGTCACCAACGTGGGCGGCTCCGGGGGCAGTCCCTGCAAGGCCCGCAGCGCCGGCCGGACAAAGACCTGGAACGATACGTAGGCGCTGACCGGGTTGCCGGGGAGCGTGAAGATCGGCGTCCGCTCGCCCAGGACGCCGAACCCCTGTGGCTTGCCCGGGCGCATGGCGACCTTGGAGAAGGTCACCCGGCCGGTGAGCACCTCTTTGACCACGTCGCGGGCCCCCATCGAGACACCGCCCGACGTGACGATCGCGTCGGCCCGGGTCACCTGGTCTTCGATGGCCTCGATGACCTTGGCCGGCTCGTCGGCCAGCGTGGTCTCTCGGTAGCCGACCGCGCCCGCCTCCGCCGCGGCCGCGGCCAGCATGTAGCTGTTGGAGTCCCAGATCTCGCCGTGCCCCAGCGGCAAGCCGGGCTCGCGTAGCTCGCTGCCCGTGGACAGCACGACCACCCGCGGCCGGGGCCGTACGGCGACCTGGGCGCGACCGACGGCGGCGAGCATGCCCACCTGGGCGGCGCCGAGCCGCGTGCCGGCGGCCAGCACCCGCTGTCCCGCGGTGACGTCCTCGCCCGAGCGGCGGATGTAGTGCCCGGGCGGGGCCGACTTGGAGATCCGGACCGAGGCGGTGCCGCCATCGGTCCACTCCACCGGCACCACGGCGTCCCCTCCGGCCGGCATGGGCGCGCCCGTCATGATCCGCGCGCACATCCCGGGGCGGATCGCCTCGACCGCGGGTTCGCCGGCGGCGATGTCGCCGATCACCGGCAGCGTGACGGGCGTCTCAGCCGAGGCCGCGGCGACGTCCGCCGCGATCACCGCGTAGCCGTCCATCGCCGAGTTGTCGAAGGGCGGCAGCGAGACCGTTGCGGTCACCGTCTCGGCCAGCACCGCTCCGCGCGCCTCGAGCACGGCCACCTCCAGCGCCGGCACCGGCGTGATGGCTTCGAGGATCGCGGCAAGGTGCTCGTCGACGGTACGCAGGGCCATCGCTATCGGTCGCCTTCGGGCCGACCGTGCCGGTCGGCCCGGTCGGCCCGGTCGGTCCGGTCGGTCCGGTCGGTCCGGTCGGGCTGTGCTCCGGGGGATCGCCGGCGCTGCTCGGCCAAGAAGCCCTCCAGCCAGGGCAGGAACTCATCGGCCAGATCGGGGCGGTCGGCGGCGAACTGAACGACCGTACGCAAGTAGTCGAGCTTGTTGCCGGTGTCGTAACGACGGCCGCGAAACAGCACGCCGTGGACGGGCCCGCCCTCGGCCGCGGAGCGGTTGGCGAGCGTGAGCAGGGCGTCGGTCAGTTGAATCTCGCCGCCACGCCCCGGCGGGGTCTTCTCCAGGACGTCGAAGATCGCCGGATCGCAGACGTAGCGGCCGATGATGATCCACTGGCTCGGCGCCTCCCCTGGCACCGGCTTTTCCACGAGGTCGGTGACCCGGACCACGTCGGCCTCGTTGGTCGGCTCGATCGCGGCGCACCCGTACAGCGAGACCTGCTCCGGCTCGACCTCCATCAGCGCGACGACGCTGCCGCCGTATCGCCGGCGCACCTCGATCATCCGCTCCAGCAAGGCGTCGCGCGCGTCGATCATGTCGTCGCCGAGCAGGACGGCGAACGGTTCGTCGCCGACGTGCTGGCGGGCGCAGTAGACGGCGTGCCCGAGGCCCTTTGGCTCGCCCTGCCGGACGTAGTGCATGATCGCCAGCTCGTCGGACTCGCGGACCGCGGCCAGCCGCTCGCTGTCGCCCTTGGCGTGCAGCGCCTCCTCAAGCTCGTAGGCTCGGTCGAAGTGGTCTTCGATGGACCGCTTGCTGCGGCCCGTGATGAGCAACACGTCGGACAGACCGGCCGTGACCGCCTCCTCGACGACGTACTGAATCGCGGGTTTGTCGACGATGGGCAGCATTTCTTTTGGCGTCGCCTTCGTCGCGGGCAAGAATCGGGTACCGAGGCCCGCCGCGGGGACGACCGCCTTGGTGACGGGTGAAAAGTCGGCCATGAAGAGACCTTACGACCCGCGAGGATGAGAGCGTGCACCAGGAGGACGGCAGCCTGCCCGAGATCGGATCGAAGCGCGCCCGCAGAGCCGAGTTGATCAGCGCCAGGCAGGCGATGAGCGAGGCCGATCGCGCCGCCGCCGCCCGCTCGCTGCGCGACGCGCTGCTCACCGTGCCCGAGGTCGACATGGCCGCGAGCGTCGCCGCCTACGTCTCGATCGGCACCGAGCCCGAGACCCGCCGGCTGGTGTTCGCCTTGTGGAAGCGCGGCGCCTATGTGCTGCTGCCGAAGCTGCTGCCGGGCGGCGACCTGGACTGGGCCACCTACGAAGGGCCGGATTCGCTGACGCCGGGCCGGTTCGGGCTGCTGGAGCCCACGGCACCGGCGCGCGGCGTCGACGCCGTCCAGGCCGCCGACGTCGTGATCGTGCCGGCGCTGGCCGTTGACCGTACCGGCGTACGGCTCGGCCGGGGCGGCGGCTCCTATGACCGGGTGCTGGCCAAGCTCGGGCCCGGCATCTTGTCCGTCGCCATGGTGTACGACTCCGAAGTGCTCGACACGCTGCCCCACGAGCCGCATGATCAGCGGGTGCGGGCGGTCGCGACACCGGCGGTCATGCCGTCCT
>CALAED010000465.1 GCA_937891035.1 uncultured Thermomonosporaceae bacterium
GAAAAGCGAACGATGGTACGCCTATTGGATAGCCCAATTTCACCAGATCTGGGAAGTATCTACCTAATCTAACGCCGCTTCCGCGACCTGTGCCGCTCGAATATTGGGTGAGAACTCGGCCCGATAACGCTGCCATCAGCCGGCGTTACCGTGAAGGTGGGCCAGCTCCCTGCCCACGACCGTCGCGTGTGACGACCGACCTTTCGCCCGCCCGGCGACCCCCGCGTATCAGCTCTTCTCGCGGCGCTCGGCAATCTTAGGCGAACTTCTTGCGTGCGAGAGCGGCGCCCTGTGCGAGCGCGGTGAGCTTTCCGTAGGCAACATCCCAAGGCATCGGTGCCATGCCGCAATTGGTGCCGGCGATGATCCGGTCGCGTGGCACGTATTTCATCGCTTCGCCGATCACGGCCGCCACCTGCTCGGGCGTTTCCACCTCGTCGGTCGCGACATCGATCACGCCGACCTGAACATCCTTGCCGTCGAGGAGCCGCAACAGGCTCATCGGCACGCGCGAATTGCGGCACTCGACCGAGACTTGGTCGATGCGGCTTCGCGCCAGCGCCGGAAAGATCTCTTCATACTGGCGCCATTCGCCGCCGAGCGTCCCCTTCCAGTCGATATTGGCCTTGATGCCATAGCCATAGCAGATGTGAACCGCGGTGGTGCAGCCGACCCCCTCTATCGCGCGGTGCAGCGCCTCGATGCCCCAGTCCTTGACCGCCTCCATGTAGACGTTGAAGGCCGGCTCGTCGAACTGGATCACGTCGACGCCGTCGGCCGCGAGCGCGCGCGCCTCGGCGTTGAGCAGGCCGGCGAACGCCATCGCCATCTTCGCCCGGTCGCCGTAATGGGCGTCCGCCACGGTGTCGACAATGGTCATCGGGCCGGGAAGGGTGATCTTGAGCTTGCGCCTGGTGTGGGCGCGCGCGAGCCGCGCCTCGGTCGCATGCACGCGGCCCTTGAGCCGAAGCTCGCCGGTGACCTGCGGCACCACCGCCTTGTAGCGGTCGGCGCGGATGCCGATCTCAACCTTGTGAGCGAAGTCGATGCCGTCGACGAACTCGACAAAGCCGTGCACGAAGTGCTGCCGCGACTGCTCGCCGTCGGTCACGATGTCGATGCCGCAGTCCTCCTGCAGCTTGAGGGCGAGCAGCGTAGCGTCGCACTTGGCTCTATCGAGCTCGGCGCCGGTGAGCCGCCAGGGCGCCCACAGGCGGTTCGGCTCCGCGAGCCAGGCGGGCTTCGGCAGGCTACCGGCAATACCGGTGTCGAACATCGCGACCTCCGCCATTTTTACTCAGCACAATACGCGTCAGTTCGGCTTCCAGCCATTGACCAAACCTGCTTCCTGAACCCGCCGTTGCCGTTCTTACGGAGTCGTGACGTCGGGGCGATCCGCGGCCGACTCGGCGGCGGGCGCTCTAACGTCGCAGGTATGAGGGTTCTTGTGACCGGCGGGTCCGGGTTCATCGGGTCGCAGGTGGTGCGGGCATTGCGGGCGCGGGGGCACGAGGCGGTGGTGATGGACGCGCTGTTGCCCTCAGCGCACGGCTCCGCCCGGGAGGACGCCCGGCCGGCGGCGGAGCTGATCCGCGCGGACGTTCGGGATCCGGCGGCCGTGGCGGCGGCGCTGCGCGGGGTCGACGCGGTCTGCCATCAGGCGGCCATGGTGGGGCTCGGCAGGGACTTCTCGGACGCGCCCGGCTATGTCGACTGCAATGACCTCGGAACGGCGGTGCTACTCGCGGCCATGGCCGCGGCCGGGGTCGGCGATCTCGTGCTGGCCGGGTCGATGGTGGTGTACGGGGAGGGCCGCTTCGACTGCCCGCGGCACGGTACGGTACGGCCCGGTCCTCGGCAGGTGAGTGACCTGGCGGCGGGGCTGTTCGAGCCCCGTTGTCCCGCGTGCGCGGGCGAGCTGCGGCCCGGGCTGGTGGACGAGGACGCGCGGGTGGATCCGCGCAATGTCTACGCGGCGACGAAGCTGGCCCAAGAGCACTTGGCGAGCGCCTGGGCCCGGGCGACCGGCGGGCGCGCGGTGGTCCTTCGCTACCACAACGTCTACGGGCCGGGCATGCCGCGGGATACGCCGTACGCAGGGGTGGCCTCCTTCTTCCGCTCGGCGCTGGAGCGCGGCGAGGCGCCACGGGTGTTCGAGGACGGACGGCAGCGTCGCGACTTCGTGCATGTACGTGACATCGCGGCGGCCAACGTGACGGCGCTGGAGGCCGTCCGCGGGCGTGCGGACGGCGTGCTGAGCGCGTTCAACGCCGGCAGCGGCATCCCGCACACGGTCGGCGAGATGGCCGCCGCGCTGGCCGCCGCGTACGGCGGCCCGGCGCCCGTGGTGACGGGCGAATACCGGCTGGGCGACATCCGGCACATCACCGCATCCTCGGAGCGGGCGGCCACCGAGCTGGGCTGGCGTGCCGCGATCGGCTTCGGCGAGGGCATCGCCGAGTTCGCCCGCACCCCTCTGCGGGTGTGACCGTCAACCGGTGGGGAGGGTGACCTCGAAGCGGCAGCCGCCGAGCACGTTCCGGACGACTGCGTGGCCGTTGTGGGCCTCGACGATGCCGCGGACGATGGCCAGGCCGAGCCCGCCGCCAGGCGGGGTGCGCGCCTGGCTGCCGCGCCAGCCGGTGTCGAAGACCCGGCCGATGTCCTCCTCGGGGATGCCGCCGCAGCCGTCGGTGACCGACAGGACGACGACGTCTTCCACCCGTTCGGCGGTCACGGCGACGGTGCCATCGGCCGGCGTGCTGCGGATCGCGTTGATCAGCAGGTTCCCGAGCGCACGGGTCATCTCCTTGCCGTCCACGTCCAGCGGGACGTCCTCAACGCCATCGCCCACCAGCCGTACACCGCATTCGCGGGCGAGCGGATCGGCGCCGGCGATCGCATCGGCCACCAGGTCGTACGCCGAGACGCGGGACCGGGCGAGGCTCAGTGCTCCGGACTGGATGCGCGACAGCTCGAACAAATCGCCGACCATCATGTTGAGCCGGTCCACCTCAACGCGCATCTGGTGCAGGTAGCGCTGCGGGTCGGGGGCCACGCCGTCCTCCAACGCCTCGGACATGGCACGCAACCCGGCAAGCGGAGTACGCAGATCATGGGAGATCCAAGCGACCAACTCGCGACGCGAGTTCTCCAGCGCGCGCTCGCGGGCGCGCGACTCGGTGAGCCTGGCGCTGGTCGTGGCGAGTTCGTGCGCGAGCTCGGCCAGCTCGGCGGTGGCCGCACCGCTGGGCGGGGCGAAACTTCCGGCATCGCCGAACGAGCGAGCGGCTCGGGTGAGTGCCCGGCTGCGGGCGACCACCCACCGGCCCAGCAGCAGCGCGACTGCCAAGGAGACCACGGCGGCCATCGCGGCGACCGTGGTCACGACCCACAGATCATGGGTGGACAGGAACATCGCCCACGCGACGGCCAGCGTCCCCGCGAGCATCGCCACCACCGTGACGACGGCGACCACGACGAGCGACACCGCCACCGATCGCCGTCGCAGCAGCCACAGCGCGCCGGCCCCGACCAGGCCCGCACATCCGGCTCCGGCGAAGGCGTACCCGGCGATCAGCAGGAGGTCCTTCACGCGTCCGCGTCCCGTCCGTCGCCGCCGGCCCCATCACCAGGGACGTCGAAGCGGTAACCGACCCCCCACACCGTCTGGATAAGGCGGGGCCGGGCCGGGTCGTCCTCGATCTTGGACCGCAGGCGACGAACGTGCACGGTTACCGTGGACAGGTCGCCGAAGTCCCAGCCCCAGACCTCCCGCATGAGCTCCTCGCGGTCGCAGGCGCGGCCGGGATGGCGCAGGAAATAGGTGAGCAGGTCGAACTCCCGCAACGTCAGCACCAGCTCGGCGCCGTCCTTGATCGCGCGGCGAGCGGCGTAATCGACGGTCAG